>DATACV010000220.1:0-1760 GCA_036258875.1 Rubrobacteraceae bacterium | reverse complement strand
TCTTCGGCCACCTTGAAGTCCCCCCCGTAGTAGTGGCCGTTGGCGACGACGGCCAACTGCCCCACGTGGGTCGTATCCCCGACTATGAGGTGCAGTTTGGGCAGATCGCCCCAGAAGTACACCTTGAGGGCGACGAGCGGGAAGGCGAGCGACCGGAGGTAGCGTTTGAAGCGCGGCGTCACCTCGCGGACGACGTTGGCGTCGAAGCCGACGCCCGCCATGCAGGCGAAGCGCCGCTCCGTTCCCTCCTCGTCGGTCGCCACCCCAATGTCCATCCGCGAGCCGGTGCCGCTCAGGAGCCTCTCGCAGGCATCCTCCGGCTTCAGCGGCAGCCCAAGTTCCCGCGCCAGCACGTTCGCCGTGCCGAGCGGCAGGATGCCCAGGGTAGCGTCTTTCGAGAGGCCGTTGACGACCTCGTTGACCGTCCCGTCGCCCCCGGCGGCGATGACGAGTCGGCCGCCGGCCATGGCCGCGAGCTCGGTGGCGTGGTCCGGGCGCTCGGTGTTCAGTACCTCGACCTCCAGGCCGCCGGCACGCAGGATCTCGGCGAAGCGCTCCAGGTAACCCTCGTCTCCCGCGCTCCCCGAGTTGGGGTTACCGATGATGACCGCCTTCGTTGCCGTGCCGCGAGCCCCCTCCTTCGTAGCTATCATCGTAGGCTCTCTCGACTCCCCTCTAGAGCAGTCGGGCGAAGGTTAGTCCGGAGAACGTCAAGATCAGTGTCACGGACAGCAGACACCCGATGGGTATGACCGCGCATCATCCTCGGCTATTGCCCCTCCCCCACCGTATCATCCGCTACCCGCCAAACGCGAAAAGGCCGAGGTTGAGTAGGATGGTCAAGCCCACGCTGAGCAGGATGCTGACCACTATCCAGAACAGGCACCCCCTACCCAACGCTAAAACGCTTCCGTGCGGCCATCTCCATCATCAGCAACACGTCTTCCATGATCGCTTCCAAGTAACCTAATACTTCCATCTGTCCGTGCGCGTAGGAATGTTCTAGGGCGTCCTCTAACCACGCCACAGACACGGCCTCGTTACCCAAGCTGGCCGCTACGTCCTCCAACCAAGACCTTCCCCCGATGTGCTTACCTCCGACCGCCGCGGTCGCGAGACACACTACTGTGCGCTGTAGCCGTGGCCCGAGGGCGCCACGCCGGGGACGAGGCCGGTGCTCGCGGCCACCACGAAGAAGAGCACGAGTGTGCCCAGGACGACGGTCGTCGCCCCAAGCCGCCTCGTGCCGAGGGAATAGCCCAAAACGCCCAGCACGATCGCCAACGCCCCGGTCGATACGTCCTCGGTCACCCCGCCCAAGAGCGCGCCAACGATACCACCCAGTCCCAGGAGCAGCCCGAGCACGCAGGAGATCAGGCCGCCGATCCGCTTCGCCTGATCCTTCCCCTTGGCTTCGCCAGGGTTCTCTCGCCCGTCCCGGCCTACTTGGCCGCTTCTTTCCTCGCTCTTGAGGTCCACGATGCCCTCCTACTCTCGAAGCTACGAGGAAGGTCCGGGGGCGAAGTACCCCGACCCTTCCGACTTCGCTACTGGTCTTCTGTCTGTTAGTCTCGGTAGGGCTCCCTAGAGCCAGACTTCGCTAGGCCCCGGCTTACCATGTAGCCGATCGAGAGGAAGGTGAAGAACATCCACCCCTCGGTGGCGTTGAAGCCGTCGACGACCAGCGAGGCGATGAGGATGGCAGCCGCCGCCACTATGTAGACGAAGAACTCGCTCGTCTTGGTGGACGCCTTGGTCTC
>DATACV010000219.1:0-6089 GCA_036258875.1 Rubrobacteraceae bacterium | reverse complement strand
GACAACGCCCGCCTCAGGATGGACCCCTCGGGTAACGTGACGCTCTCGGTGGGGACCTGCGGGCACGGGCAGGGGCACCAGACCACCCTCGCCCAGATCGCGGCCGACGAGATCGGCATACCGCCCAACAAGATTGTGGTCAGGCAGGGGGACACCGAGGCGACGCCCTACGGCTGGGGCACCTTCGCCAGCCGCTCGATGGTCATCGGCGGAGGAGCTACCAAGAGGGCAGCCGTTTTGCTGGCGGAGCGGATCAAGGAAGTCGCGAGCCACCTCCTGGAGGCGGCCCCCGGCGACCTCGAGCTCGAGAACGGCAGGGTCTTCGTGGCCGGCTCTCCGGAGAAGCACGTCACTGTCGAGAAGGTGGCCCGCGCGGTCCACCTGGAGGCCCACCTGCTCCCCGAGGGGGAGGCTGGGACGCTGGATGCCACGGCCGGCTTCGACCCGCCGGGGACCTTCTCCAACGCCACCCACGGCGTCGTGGTGGAGATAGACCCCGAGACCGGCGCGGTGAGGCTGGACCGCTACGTGGTGGTGGAGGACTGCGGGGTCATGATCAACCCGATGATAGTCGAGGGCCAGGTGCGGGGCGGCGTGGCCCAGGGCATAGCTGCAGCCCTCTACGAGAAGCTCGTCTACGACGACGAGGGCCAGCTCGTGACCTCGACGCTGATGGACTACCTGGTGCCTACCACGACGGAGATCCCGCCCATCGAGATACACCACCTGGAGACGCCGTGCGAGTTTTCGGAGACCGGGGCCAAGGGGATGGGCGAGGGCGGCACGATGGGGGCGCCGGCGGCCGTCGCCAGCGCTGTGGCCGACGCGCTCTCGCACCTCGACATCGAGGTGGACACGCTGCCCATCACCCCAGACCGCCTGCGGGCGGCTATAAAGGAGTCAACGGCACACGAAGGGACCCAAGCGTGAAGGACGTTCATCCAGCCAGGCTCACGGTCAACGGGCGCGTCCACGAGGTCGAGGTAGAGTCCCGCCGGACTCTGGCCGACGTGCTGCGCCACGACCTCGGCTACACCGGGACGCACCTCGGCTGCGAGCACGGGATCTGCGGCGCCTGCACCGTGCTGCTAGACGGCCTCCCGGTCAGGGCTTGCCTCGTCTTCGGCGTCCAGGCGGACGGCTGCGAGGTGGAGACCGTCGAGGGCCTGGAGTCGGAGGGCAAGCTCAACGCCCTGCAAGAGGCCTTCTCCGCCCACCACGGCTTGCAGTGCGGCTTCTGCACGCCCGGCTTCCTGATGCTTGCGACGGCGTTCCTGAGGGAGAACGCCGACCCGACGGAGGAGGAGGTCAGGGAGGCCATGTCGTCCAACCTGTGCCGGTGCACGGGCTACCAGGGCATCATAGAGGCGGTGCAGGCCGCGGCCGGGAACAGGGCCGAAGCGGCTGTCGAGGAAGAGGTAGCCACCGAAGCCTCGGAGGACCGGAGGGTCGAGGGGGTATCACCCCTGCGCGACGCGGGGGACCACGAGCAGTGAGCGCCGTAGGGCGGCGGATCGGGCGCCTCGAGGATAGGCGCCTGCTGCGCGGCCTCGGCCACTTCGTCGACGACGTGAACCTGGCGGGGCAGCTGTGGATGAGGGTCCTGAGGGCTCCCCTCGCCCACGCCCGGATAGAGGGCATCGACGCGGAGGCGGCGCTCGCCTTCCCCGGCGTCGAGGCGGTTCTCACGGGCGAAGACCTCGAAGGCATCCCTCCCATCCCGGTCCGCACCGCCAGCGAGCACAGGCTCGACGAGTTCCTGCAGCCTGTGCTCGCGAGCGAACGAGTGCGCTACGTCGGCGAGCCCGTCGCCGTGGTGGTAGCGGACGACCCCTACCTCGCCGAGGACGCCGCGGAGCTCATCGAGGTCAGCTACGAGGCGCTGCCCGTCGCGCTCGACGCCCGCGAAGCGGTCGAGGCTGATGCCCCGCAGCTCAGGGACGAGGCAGGCAACGAGGCCGCGACGTTGTCCATGGGCTACGGGGACGTCGAAGAGGCGTTCCGGAGGGCGGCGCGGGTTGTGGAGGCCGAGGTCAAGATCGGACGCCACTCTGGGGTGCCGCTGGAGACCAGGGGGCTCGTGGCCGAGTACGACGGGGGCAGCGACCACCTCACGATCTGGGGCTCCACGAAGGTGCCTCACTTCAACCGCAGGGTGCTCTCCCGCCTCATGGAGATGCCTTTGAGCAGGATCAGCATGAAGAAGTCCGACGCGGGGGGCGGGTTCGGCGTGAGGGGAGAGTTCTATCCGGAGGACTTCCTGGTGCCCTACCTCGCCCGCGAGACGGGGCGGCCGGTGAAGTGGATCGAGGACAGGCAGGAGAACCTGGTAGCGACCAACCACTCCAGGGAACAGACGCACCGCTTGCAGGCCGCCTTCGACGAGGAGAACCGGCTCCTGGGCCTGCGCGACGAGGTCTGGCACGACAACGGCGCCTACATCCGCACGCACGGCGTCATCGTCGCTGACCTGACGCTCGCGATGCTCCCCGGGCCCTACAGGGTCCCGGCGTACGAGGGCACGGCGCACGTGGCGCTCACCAACAAGACCCCGTGCGGCACCTTCCGCGGTCCGGGCCGCTACGAGTCGACTTTCGCCCGCGAGCACCTGCTCGACGTCGCAGCCGCGCAGCTCGGCGTGAGCCGCCTCGAGCTGCGGAGGATAAACCTTCTCGATGCTTCGGAGATACCGCACGCCCGCGGGCTATCGACCCTCAGCACCGACGTCATCCTGGATGCCGGAGACTACGGGGGCCTGCTGGAGAAGGCGCTTCTCCAGTCCGGCTTCGAGGACTGGGAGAGGGAGGTCCGGGAGCTGCGCGAGGAGGGTCGCCTGTTGGGGACCGGCGTCGGCTACTTCCTGGAGAAGAGCGGTCTCGGGCCATACGAGGAGGCTGCCGTCGAGGTGGACCCCACGGGCTCCGTGAGGGTGCTCACGGGGGGCGCGTCGCTGGGGCAGGGCATCGAGACAGTCCTCGCCCAGATCGCCGCGGAGGAGCTCGAGGTGCCCCCCGAGGAGATCGAGGTCGTGCACACGGACACCGACCTGCTGCCGGACGGCGTGGGCTCGTGGGCGAGCCGCTCCACCGTGGTGGGGGGCAGCGCCGTGATGCTCGCCGCGAAGGCGACCGCCGAGAAGGCGCTGCGGGTCGCCGCCGAGCTGCTCGAAGCCTCGGTCGACGACCTCCGCCTCGGAGAGTCCCGGGTCGAGGTGGCCGGCTCGCCTGACAGACATCTGTCCCTCGGGGAGATAGCGGCGGCCTGCGACCCGCAGAGCAGCGCGGCGATGGGAGAGGAACCGGGCCTCGGCGCCCGCCGCACCTTCTCGGTCGAGCACATGACCTACCCTTACGGCGTGCACCTGGCCCAGGTGGAGGTTGACCCGGAGACCGGAGGCGTGAAGATACGGCGCTACTTCGTGGCCTACGAGGTCGGGCGCGCGGTCAACCCCACGCTCGTGGAGGGGCAGCTCATCGGGGGCGCGGCGCAGGGCATAGGAGGGGCGCTCCTCGAGGAGTTCCGCTACGACGCTTCGGGGCAGCCGCTCGCATCTACCTTCATAGATTACCTGGAGCCCACCGCCGCCGAGGTCCCGCGGGTGGGAACCCTCATCTGCGAGGACGCGCCGTCCCCAGACAACCCCCTGGGGGTCAAGGGAGCCGGCGAGGGAGGAGTCGTCGGGTGCGGGGCGGCCATCGCCAGCGCCGTCGAGGACGCACTGGGGGTGCCGGGGGAGATCTCCTCCCTCCCCATAACCCCGGACCGGGTGCGCACCCTCGCGCGCCGCAAGTCGGAGGCGGGAGAATAGCAGCGCTGTAGAGACGCCCCGCCGGGGCGTCTCTACAGGAACCTTCACACAACCGGGCTAACGTTCCGAGCCGGCGGCCTGGGCGCTCACCTCCCGGCTACCTGGAGACTCGGACACCGTGTCGGAGAGGGCCTGTTGCTTCGTCTCCACCCCGAGCAAGAAGACGACTATGCCTCCAACCAGGAAGGCGACCGACCACAGGGAGACCACGTACAGGAGCGAGCCGCTCGCCGTCGTCGCCGCGCCGAACAGGATTCCGCCGAGGATCGGGGCGAGGATGCCGGCTATCCTTGACATGCCGCTCGCCCATCCGACCCCGGTAGCGCGGATCTCCGTCGGGTAGAGCTCGGGCGTCCACGCGTACAGCGCCCCCCAGGCGCCCAGGGCGAAGAAGCTCATCAGGACCGAAGCAAGGAGTATGAGCCCTGGGCTGGTCGCGATGGCGAACAGGAAGGTGAACACGGCGCTGGCTATGAGGTAGATGCCGAGCGTGTTGCGCCGGCCCCAGCGTTCGAGCAGGTACGCGGCGGAGAAGTACCCAGGCACCTGCGCCAGGGCGAGGATGAAGGTGTTCTGGTACGTCCTGATAGACGAGAAACCCTGCTCGGCGAAGGTAAGCGGCAAGAAGGTGAAGATGCCGTAGTAGGCGAGAGCTATGGAGAACCAGGCGATCCACAACATCAGGGTAGATCTCTGCAGCCGGGAGGCCCACAGCCTGGCGACCGTGACCCCGCCCTGCTTCCTCTCGGCTACCAGATCCTGCTCCGGTACGGGCTGGCCGTTCTGACGCGCTATGTCGGCGAGGATCTGCTTCGCCTGATCTGCCTTGCCGGAGATCGTCAGGTAGCGCGGTGATTCCGGGATGCTCCTGCGGATCCACAACACCAGGACCGCCGCGACCGCCGAGGTCGCGAGCAGGGGTCGCCAGCCAACGCTCGGCACGATGATCCACGCGAGCCCCGCGGCCAGGATCGTGCCGACGGCCCAGAAGCTCTCGAGTATGACGAGGTTACGCCCCCGGTTCTCGCTCGGCAGGAACTCCGCGTAGACCGAGAAGTCCAGCGGGAGCGCGCCCCCGAGACCGAATCCCGTCAGGAAGCGGAGCACCGCCAGCCACTCCCACCCCGGCGCAAACGCGGAGAGGAGCCCGAACACGGCGAAGATCAGGACCGTGAGCTGGAAGCCCGTGCGGCGGCCTATGTAGTCCGAGATGGTCCCCCAGAACCAGGCGCCGACCAGCATCCCGGCGAAGGTGGCGGTGGCGATCAGGCCGGCCTGGGCTGGCGAGATCGCGAACTCCGCGATGATCGCCGGCAGGGCGAACCCGAGCAGGAGGACCTCCGCGCTGTCCGCGACCCACGTCACCCCGCAAACGGCCAGCAGGCGTCTCTGGAACTTCCCGTAGCCGATCCGGTCGATGACTTGCTGGACACTCAGCGCACCCGTAGCAGCGCTCATCTCAGCACCCCTCCCGGTTACGCCTCGATAACAAGGCGGGCGTCACCCTGGCCCAGAAGTTCTCTATGTGCTCCACCGCTCGGCTCCTCCCGTTCTGATTCTCTACCGGCTCCCTCGAGGCCCTACGCATCTAGTCGTCCACCACTCTCCTTTCCGTTTTCAGCTGCCACCCGACGGTGAGGTCTCGGTGTCTCTCAAGTACCTGGTGATGGTCTCCATCGCGTTGGCCTTGTGCCTCTCCTGCGCCGCGATGACCCGGTCGGCGTCCCCGGCCTTGCAGGCCTCGAGGATGGCCAGGTGATCCTCGTAAGCCCGCCTGGACCACTCCGGACCGAAGATCAAGCCACGATAAGCTTCGGAGTTCTGCCACAGGAGGTCGATCATGTGGCTGATCCTCGGAAGCCCGGCCTGCTCGAACAGCAGGAAGTGGAACTCGCGGTTCGCCTCGGTGTACCCGAGCACGTCGCCGGCCTCGGCGAGCTCGTCCATCCTGGAGAGCGACTCCTCCAGACGCCGGACGAGCGGCTCGTCGATCTTCTTGACCGCCCGGCGCGTTACCTCCCTCTCCAGGAGACCCCTGGCGAGGTAGATCTCCTCCACCTGCTCCACGGAGAGCTCGACCACCTTGTAACCGCGATAGGGTTCGTACGTGACCTGTCCCTCGGCTTCCAGGGTCTTCAACGCCTCCCGCACAGGGACCGAGCTGACGTTGAGCCTGTCGGCGAGATCCCACTGGCGTATGCGCTGTCCCGGCTTCAGCCTGCGGGTCATGATCGCCTGGCGGATCTCACGCAGCACCAGGTCCTGGGCTGTCGATAGCTTG
>DATACV010000218.1:0-8047 GCA_036258875.1 Rubrobacteraceae bacterium | reverse complement strand
GACCACAATCTTGTTGGGCGGTATGCCGATCTCGTCGGCCGCGATCTGGGCGAGGGTGGTCTGGTGCCCCTGCCCGTGCCCGCAGGTCCCCACCGAGAGCGTCACGTTACCCGAGGGGTCCATCCTGAGGCGGGCGTTGTCGGCCCCTGGGGTGATGGCCATCTTCCTGAGCGCGAACGCGCGCGTCCCGTAACCGGTCCGCTCCCCGAAGCACGAGAACCCGAGGCCGATGAGGCGTCCCTCGCTCCTCGCCGCCTCCTGCCTCTCCCTCCAACCGCTCAGGCCCAGCGCCTCCGCGCACCTCTCGAGCGACTCGACGTAGCTGCCGGCGTCGTAGACCACGCCCGTCGGGCTCTCGTAGGGGAAGTCCTCGGGGGCGGGCAGGTTACGCTTCCGGATCTCCACGGCGTCGAGCCCCAGGCGCCTGGCGGCTTTCTGCATGAGGCGCTCCATCACGAAGGTGAACTGGGGACGGGACACGCCCCTGTACGGCGCCATGGGCGCCTTGTTGGTCGTAACCGCGCGCGCCCGCGACCAGTAGCGCCTCATCTGGTAGACGCCGGGCATCTCCGTCGCCGCCATGAGGGGCTCGACCCCGCACGTGAACGGATAGCACGAGTACGCCCCCACGTCGCAGAGTATGTCCGCCTTGAGGGCGAGCAACCTCCCTTCCTCGTCGAAGGCTGCCGACGCCTCGTAGCGCTGCTCGTGGCCCTGGAACGCCGCCATCATGTTCTCCTGGCGGTCCTCGACCCACTTCACAGGGCGCCCGTGCATGAGGGCGGCGATGGAGACCAGCAGCTCCTCGCGGCTGACGACGCACTTCTGGCCGAAGCCACCCCCTACGTCGGGCGCTATCACCCTGACCCTCTGTTGGGGTAGCCCCAGCACGTCGGCGAGGGCCGTGCGCACCACGAACGGCACCTGGGTGGAGGTGTGGAGCACCAGGGTGTCCTCCCGCGCGTCCCACTCGGCGAGGCAGGCCCGGCCCTCCATGGGAACCGCGGTGACCCGCCCCGTATCGAACGTGGCCTCGACGACGGCGTGGGCGCCCTCGAACAGCCCCTCGATCTCCGCGTCCTCGGGGTCGCGCACGTCGAGCAGGACGTTCCCCTCCACCTCCTCGTGCACCGCCGGGGCGTCCTCGGCCAGGGCTGCGTCCAGCGTGACTACCGGCTCCCGGGGCTCGTACTCGACGGCCACGGCTTCTGCCCCATCCTCGGCAGCGTGAGGCGTGTCCGCCAGCACCATCGCCACGGGCTCGCCGGAGTGCCGGATCTCCTCCCCGTTCAGCAACGGCATCTCGACCGCCGAGAACTCGGGGCGGTGGAGCCTGGGCTCGAGGCCCGAGTATCCTTCCAGGTCGGAGGCGGTCACGACGGCCTCCACGCCGGGCACCTCGAGCGCCTCCTCGACGGACACCCCCGTTATTCGCGCAGCCCCGTACGATGACCTGACGAAGGCCGCGTGGAGCGTCCACGGGCGCTCGATGTCGTCCACGAACATGCCCCGGCCCGTCAGGTGGCGCGCGTCCTCGACCCTGGGGACCGAGCGGCCGACCCACCTCTCGGAGCCGTTATCCGACATCGCCTACGGCCTCCGCGAGCGCCCTCTTGACCAGGACGGCGGCGAGATCCCGCCTGTACTCGGCGCTCCCGTGGATGTCCGAGGCGGGGTCTATGGCCCTCGCCGCCTCCCGCCCGGCCTCCTCGAAGGCCTCGGCCCCGATCTCCGCCCCCTCGAGCACCCTCTCCGCCTCCTCGACGCGCAGCGGCACGTCAGCCACCCCCCCGAGCACCACGCTCGCCGAGCGGCTCTTCCCCTCGCTTACGTCCACGGACACGGCGGCGGCTACGATGGCGAAGTCACCCGCGCGCCTCGCGAACTCCTGTATGGCGGCGTGCGGGGCGGGCTCGGGGAACCGCACCTCTACTACCATCTCGGTCGGCTCCAGCGCCGTCATGAAGAAACCGTAGAAGAACTCGGAGGCAGGTATGACCCGCTCGCCGCCGGGGCCGAGCACGACGATCTCGGCGTCCAGCAGCACAGCCAGCATGCACCACTCGGCCGACGGGTCGGCGTGCGCGATGCTCCCGCCGAAGGTGCCGCGCGTGCGGATCGGGTAGTGCCCGACCCAGCGGGCTGCACGCTTGAGTACCCCGAACCCCTCCAACACCTCCGGGTCCTCCATCAACTCCACCCAGCGGTGCGGCGTGAGCGCCCCGATCCTGAGCCCCTTCCCATCACCCTCGACGTACTGCAGGCCATCGACGCCGGTCACGTCCACCAGCGCCGAGGGGCGCACCAGCCTGAAGTTCATCATCGGAACCAGGCTCTGGCCACCGGCGAGCAACTTGGCGTCGTCGCCCAACTCCTCGAGCTGGCCGACCGCCTCCTCCACCGTGCTCGCCCTCCGAAACTCGAAGGCAGCTGGTTTCACGCCGATCCCCTCCCACCACAGTCTCGCAGGCTCGGGCTCCGCAACTCCTACCTTTACAAGAATTTAATATTATATTATATTTCCCCCTGACGCAAAGCTACCGGGGGTAATGGGAGATGGGCAAGGCGCTGGATCTGACGATGCCGTTCTCGGAGAAGACGATCCCGGTTCCGGGCCATCCGTGTCCGCGTCTGGAGCCGCTCACGACGCTCGAGGAGGACGGCGTCCGCAACACGCTGATGACCATCAGCATCCACACGGGGACGCACATCGACGCGCCTTCGCACTTCATAGAGGATGGGCTCGCCATAGACGAGATCCCGATCGAGAGGTTCCGCCGTCCGGGGGTACGTCTGGACCTGAGGGAGCTGGCGCAGCCGGGCTCTCCGGTAACGCTGGAGCACCTGGAGAGAGCGGGTTTCGACGCTTCGGAGGCCAGGGGCAACATCCTGATGCTCGCTACCGGGTGGTCGGATGAGGCGTGGCAGAGCGAGCGGCTCTACGGGGCCAACCCGTACCTGGCCCAGGATGCGGCCTCCGCGCTCGCGGAGGCGGCGCCGTCGGCGCTGGGGCTGGACTTCGCCGTGGACGACACCAAGCCCTGGCCCAACCACACCATTTTGTTGGGTGCCGAGGTCCTTCTCATAGAGAACCTGATGCGGTTGCCCGAGCTCCCGAGGGACGGCTTCGAGGTAACGGCCTACCCCTTGAAGCTCGTGGGGCAGAACGGGGGACCGACCCGCGTCGTCGCGGAGCTGGGGCGGTGAAGATCCGGCGCGTCAACCACCTGGGCATCCTGGTGGAGGATCTCGACGAGGCGGTGCGGAGCTTCACCGAGAACCTGGGGCTCTCCCTCGACCACGTGGAGCGGTATGGGGAGGAACTGGACATCGCCTTCTTACCCTGCGGCGAGACGCTGGTCGAGCTGATCAAACCCCTTACGGACGAGGGGTGGAACGCCGAGTACCTCCAGGAGCAGGGACCGGGCATCCAGCACGTCGCCTTCGAGGTGGAGGACCTCGAAGCGGCGCTCGAAGAGCTGAAAGCGCGTGGCGTCGACGCGATGGGCGACGCGCCGATGCCCGGCGCGGGCGGGATGCGCATCGCGTTCCTCGACCCGCGGGCTTTCGGCGGCATCCTAGTCGAGCTCTGCGAGCCTCTCCCCTGAGCTTATGGGCGAGGAGCTCCTGACCGACAGACCGGAGGACGGGGTCCTGCGGCTCCGCCTGAACCGGCCAGACCGGCTGAACGCGGTGGACATGCCGCTGGTGACGGCGCTTCTGGAGGGCTTCGACGAGCCGGAGGCGCGCGCGGTCGTGCTCGGCTCCACCTCGCCCGAGGCCTTCTGCGCCGGCGCGGACCTCGACATCGAGGACGCCGAGCGGGCGCTGGTGAGCGACAGGTTGTACGAGCTCTACGAGAAGATGGTGACGCTCCCGATCCCCATAGTCGTGGCCATCGAAGGCCACGCTGTCGGGGCGGGGGTGCAGCTCGCCATCGCCGGGGACCTGCGCGTCGCGGGACTTGGAGCCAGGCTTCGCGTAGCCGGCCCCGGGCACGGCCTCGCGGTCGCGGCGTGGGGCCTGCCGTCCCTCGTAGGCCGCGGGCGGGCCATGGACCTCTGCCTCACCATGCGCCCCGTCGGCGCTGAAGAGGCCCTGGAGATTGGTCTGGTGGACCGCGTCGAGCCCGAGCCGGCTACGGCGGCCGTCGCCCTGGCCGCGCGCCTCGCCGGCCTCGATGTCGCGGCGGTGGGCCGGGTAAAGCGGCTGGTGAGCAGGGAGGATGCTCTGCTCCAGCGCCTGCGCGAGGAGAGGTCCGGGAACCATTCGGCGTGGGGGGGATCCATCGCCGGTCTCTCCCCGCGGCGCGGGAAGGAGGGGGGATGACGAACCTGCCAGGCCCCGATCTCCTGGCGCCTGGTGCGGCCGAAGCCTGGCTGCGGCATCTCGGCGAGGAGGCTGACGCCGAAAGGTTGAGGGCGGAGCTCTCGGAGGGCACCCTGCCCCGCGCGTTTCATCAGGTGGCGGCCCGGGATCCCGGGCGCACCGCGCTCACCATCGGCGGCGAGACGGTCACCCACGGCGAGCTCGACGACCTCGCCGCGAGGGTGGGGGGATGGCTGCAAGGCCGGGGCGTCGAGCCGGGAGAGCGCGTCGTGCTCTGCGGCGGCAACTCCCTGGACCTCGTGGCCGGCTACCTTGGGATACTGAGGACCGGGGCCGTCGTCGTGCTGGCCGGTCCAACCCTCACCGAGCACGAGTTGCGCCACCTCGTCGAGAACAGCGGCGCCGCGTGCGCGCTGGCGCAGGACCCAGCCCTGGAGAAGTTGTCGTCAATCTTTGGCGACGATGGGTTCGTGGTAGCCCTGGAGAGCGGGGAGCCCACGTCAGAAGACTCCCTGCGGCGGGCGATCTCCGACGGAGAGCCGCTGGAGCCGCGCGACGCCGCGAGCGACGAGGTCGCCCTGCTAGCCTACACCTCCGGCACCACCGGGCAACCCAAGGGCGTGCCGCTCTCCCACGCCAACCTGCTCTCCTCCATCCGCGCCGCGATGTGGTCGTGGCGGTGGGCTCCGGAGGACGTGCTCGTGCACGCGCTGCCGCTCTCCCACCAGCACGGCCTCGGCGGGGTCCACGCGACGCTCCTCTCCGGCTCCCGCGCCGTCGTGCATGACGGCTTCGATCCGGGCGCCTTCTGCGAGGCCGTAGAGTCCGAGAGGGCGACTATCATCTTCGCCGTGCCGGCGATCTACGAGCGGCTCGTCGAGTGGGAGGGGGAGGCGGACTACTCTTCCCTCAGGCTGGCCATCTCCGGTTCCGCGGCGCTCTCTCCCGCGCTCGCCCGCAAGGTATCCGAGCTGCTGGGTCAGGACGTGCTCGAGCGCTACGGTAGCACCGAGAGCGGGTTGAGCGTCTCGAACCCCTACGAGGGTCCCCGGAGGCCAGGTCTTGTCGGGCTGCCCCTGCCGGGAACCGAGCTGGCCGTGGTGGACGACGAAGGGCGGTGCCTCGAGCCGGGCGAGGACGGCGAGATAGTCCTGCGCGGGCCGCAGGTGTTCTCCGGCTACATGGACCTCCCCGACGCCACGCGCGAGAGCTTCTACGCCGGCGGGTGGTTCCGCACAGGCGACATCGGGCGGGTCGATCCTGAGGACGACTACCTGACGGTCACGGGCCGCTCGAAGGAGCTGATCATCTCCGGGGGTCTGAACGTGTATCCCCGGGAGGTCGAACTGGTGCTCGAGGATCATCCGGCGGTCGAGAGGGCAGCGGTGGTGGGCGCGCCGTCGGAGCGGTGGGGTGAGGAGGTCGTCGCCTTCGTGGTCCCCGAGGGAGGCGACGGCGTGGATACCGGGGCGCTGGCGGACCACGTGCGCGAGCGCCTCAGCGCCTACAAGTGCCCGAAGCGGTTCATAGAGATCGGGGAGCTGCCCCGCAACGAGCTGGGGAAGGTGCAACGAGACGAGCTGGTCCGCGCCGCCGAAGAGGAGACCCGGGCCGGACCGTCGTAAGAGAGTACACGCAGTTTGGAGACAGCGAAGGAGGAGTGAGCATGAACCTGGGGCTCGAAGGAAAGGTAGCGTTCATCACGGGGGGGAGCAAGGGCATCGGCAAAGAATGCGCCAGGGTCCTCGCCGAGGAGGGGGCCACGGTGGTCATCACAGCCCGCGGCCAGGAGCTACTCGAGCAGACGGCTCAGGAGATCTCCGGCGCCACCGGCCAGAAGGTAGTCCCGATCACGGGCGATATGAGCAAGTCCGAGGACGTCGAGCGCGCGGTCTCCGAGACCGTCGACTCTCTAGGAAAGATCGACATCCTCATCACCTGCGCCGGGAGCTCGCCCGGCGGTCTGCTGGAGAACCTGACGGAGGACGAGTGGTTCAGCAGCCTCAACCTGAAGTTCATGGGCTACGTGCGGGCGTGCAGGGCCGTGCTCCCGCGCATGCGCGAGCAGGGGAGCGGGACCGTCGTCCTCGTGGTCGGCAACGACGGCCTCAAGCCCACCCCCTGGGAGACCACCGCCGGGGTCGCCAACGCCGCGGACATCAACTTCGCCTCCGCGATGGCCGACCAGTACGGGAAGTTCGGCGTGCGGATCAACACCGTCAACCCCGGACCCGTCAACACCGACCGCTGGGACGGGCTCGAGGAGGCCTTCGCCAGGGACAAAGGTGTCTCCCGCGAGAGGGCTCACGAGCTGGCTGTGGGGAGCATACCGTTCGGACGGATCTGCGAGCCGGACGAGGTAGCCAACCTCGTGGCCTTCCTGGCCTCCCCGAGGGCGAGCTTCATCCACGGCGCGCACATTCCCATCGACGGCGGCCAGCGCAAGGCGTTGATGGATATATAAGCCATCGGCTTTCAGCTATCAGCGGTCAACTCTTGCCGTTCGGATCGCACAGGGGCAGCGCTCTTCCTACCGCCATACGCTGCCTTGTTTTCCCTAGGGTTCGGGATGCGATGGGCGGCAACGAACCGCACCCTTGGCTGACCGCTGATGGCTGACGGCTGAAAGCGGCCGACTGGAAGGAGGCCATCATGAAGATCCAGAACGAGATAGAGGTATCAGCGCCTCCCGACGACCTCTTCGAGGTCCTCTCCGACGTCGAGCGCGTGGCCCCCCTGCTGCCGGGGGCTACTCTCGAGGGCAAGGAGGACGACGACACCTACGTGGGGACCGTCAAGGTCAAGGTCGGACCGATCTCCGTCTCGTACCGGGGAACCATCTACTTCCAGGAGCTGGACCACGACGCCCGCCGGGCGGTGATGAGAGCCTCCGGACAGGAGATCAACGGCCAGGGTAGCACGGAAGCCACGATCACAGCCACCGTGTCGGGCTCGGACTCCACGAGCGTCCTGACGATGGACACCGACATGGAGGTGCGCGGAAAGGTGGCGCAGTTCGGCAGGGGCGCCATCGGCAACGTCTCGCAGAGGATCCTGGACCAGTTCGCCCGCAACCTCGAGGCGCAGGTCCTGGCCGGCGGGGAGCAAGAGGACGGAGAATCAGAAGGCGCCGCCCGGAGGGAGGAGCAACCCGAGGGCGCGGCGTCCCGGCCGACCGCAGCCGCGCCCGCCGGGGGAGACTCCCTGGATCTGCTCTCCGTCGTGGGGACGCCGGGGCTGGGGAAGGTCCTGCCCGCCGCCGTGGGGCTCGTCCTGGGGCTCCTGATCGGCCACGTGCTGGGAGCGCACAGGACGTCGCGGATCTACCGGGAGGCAGTGAAGCTAGTGGCCGATCTGCGGACGCAGGGTCCGTGAACCTCGCCTAGGCCACCGCGCTCGCCTGCACCGGTTCCTGGTCCTCGGGCGGCTGGACGAGGCGCAGGTAGGCGAGCGTCCAGTAGGCGTGGTTGAAGGCGCCAAGGGTGCCCGAGAGCACGAACACGGGTACCAGGAAGAGGAGGCCGCCGACGACGCCGGCGACGATCCCCGCCGTGACGCGCTCGGTAGCGAAAAGGGCTACCGCGGGGCCGAGGAATATCGCCCCGAAGATGACGAGTACGATGAGCATCGCTATCCCGAGGCCGAGCATGACGGCCAGCTGCAGGAGCCACACCAGCAGGCTGCGCCCGATGTTGCGGCGGAAGAGCCCGAAGCCGCC
>DATACV010000217.1:0-1709 GCA_036258875.1 Rubrobacteraceae bacterium | reverse complement strand
CTGTCCCAGTAGCGCGTCCGAAACCTTCGCGCGGGCTATCATCAGGGCGCAGGCGAACCAGTAGCGGGCGTCCTCGAGGGCCAGCTCGCGTACGCCGGCCAGGAGCGTCTCGTCGGGGGCTGAGGACGGGTCCACCTTCTTCCAGCGCTCGACGGTATCCAGGTAGGAGGGCAGCGCCTCTTCGTGCCAGTACGCCGCCGTGCGGTCCCCGAACAGCACGCTGAACTCGTCAACCAGGGCACGCAGGATCGTTGGGGCATAGGACCATCTGAGCCTGTAGTCAGCCCGCAGGTAGGCGTAGCCGTTGACGGTGGCGAAGATGGGCCGGTCCATGACGTCCTCGACGCGCAGGTACGACATCCCGAGGAACGCCATCATGGCGTCGATAGAGGGCTCGAGGCCCTCGCGCAGGTAGAGCTCGTCGAAGAGCGGCGAGAGCGGCTCGGGGAGGTTCTCGACCACCTGCCGGCGCCACCAGGCGGAGCCGGGGACGGGCGGCTCCCAGCGTGCGCCGTCGAGCGGTGGTGGTGGCAGGTTGGTGATCGGACGCGCCTGCACTATAGTGAACTCCCCGCCGGACAGCGCCCATTCGATGTCCTGCGGCGTTCCGTAAAGGTCTTCGATCTGCGCTCCGTAACGCGCCAGCTCCGCCGCGGCGTCGTTGTCGAGCACCGGAAGGAGGCGCCGCGTCCGCGGCACGGGCCGCTCTTCGGTGCCGTTCTCCGCGTAGGCGGTCATGACCTCCTTGTCTGCGGTCTGGCGGGAGACCACGCGCCCGCTGGCCTTCTCCACCACCAGCGTGTCCGGCGTGACAAGCCCGCCGACAACCGCCTCGCCCAGCCCCCAGGCAGCGTTGATCACGGTCCTGTCGCGCCTGCCCGTGGCGGGATCGGCGGTGAAGAGGATCCCCGCGGCCTCGGCCTCCACCATCCGTTGCACCACCACAGCCAGGCTGACCGTCGCCGGGTCTATCTTCCGGCGGGTTCTGTAGGCCATCGCCCGCGCCGTCCAGAGGCTCGCCCAGCAGGCCCTGACCGCCTCCAGCAGAGCCCCGGCGCCCCGGACGTTCAGGTAGGTCTCTTGCTGGCCCGCGAAGCTCGCCCCTGGCAGGTCTTCGGCGGTGGCCGAAGAGCGGGCGGCTACGGCCCCACCGTCCGCCAGCCGGTCGTAGGCGGTCAGGATCTCGGCGGCCACGTCGTCCGGGATCTCGCCCCCGGCGAACAGCGCGCGGATCTCCTCCGCGGCCCTCTCGAACGCGGCAGGGTCCTCCGCCTGCGGCCGCGAGGCGAGGCCGACGATCTCCTCCTCCAATCCGTTTGTCTCGACGAAGGCTTCATACGCGGCGGTGGTGACGACGAAGCCGGGCGGCACGGGCAGCCCCGCGGCGCTCAACTCGCCCAGGTTGGCGCCCTTGCCGCCCGCGAGCGCGATGTCGTCTTTGAGTAGCTCGGCGAATGGGGCCGTGTACGTCACGGACCATCCATGGAGGTTCCGGAGCTCAGAGTCCTTGCCACCCACTGGATTCTAGTACAGGGGGTGCTATGAGAAGAAGAAAGCGAGCGCCGAGATGAGGTAGACGCCGAGGAGCATCGCGCCCTCGAGCCAGTTCGACCGGCCGTCGAGGGCGACGAAGCCCGTGATAATGACCGCCGCGGCCAGGGCGCCGAGCTCGAGCGGGGTGAAGACGAGCCTCAAGGGGTGGCCGAGGA
>DATACV010000216.1:0-9224 GCA_036258875.1 Rubrobacteraceae bacterium | reverse complement strand
GCCGTCTGCTCCTCGATGAGGCGCAGGACGCCCTCGCGCATGGATTGGGGCGCCACGAGCAGCTGCTCGTACTCCTCCTGCTCGGAGTAGCCGGTCAGGTGGTTGAAGAGGTCCGAGGCGTCCTCGGCGAGGCTCGGTTCGTCGGTGAAGTACGAGAAGTCCGTGTAGATGCGGGCGGTCGACGGGTTGTAGTTGCCGGTGCCCATGTGGACGTAGCGCCTGAGGGACCCCGCGCCCGAGCCCTCCCGCCGGACGACTAGGCAGATCTTGGCGTGCGTCTTGAGACCCACGATCCCGTAGGCGACGTGGACGCCCCTTGATTCGAGGCGCCTGGCCCAGGTGATGTTCGGCTCCTCGTCGAAGCGGGCCTTGAGCTCGACGAGGACCGCGACCTGCGTCTGCTCGTCGCGCGCCTCCGAGAGCGCCTCGACTATCGGGGAGTTGGAGCCCACGCGGTAGAGCGTCTGCTTTATGGCCAGCACGTTGGGGTCGGAGGCGGCAGCCCGGACGAACTCCACCACGGGCGTGAAGGAGTCGAAGGGGTGGTAGAGAAGGATGTCCCCCTGGCGTATCGCCGAGGTGATCGAACGCGCCCCCCGGATCTCCGGCGGCACCCGCGGCGTGAAGGGCGGGTAGAGGAGGTCGCCCCGATCAAGGTGGGTGAGCTCCTCGAGCTCCGCGAGCCCCAGCGGCTCGGGAACGGCGTAGACGGAGCCGGAGCCCAGCGTGAGGTTGCCCGCGAGCCAGTCGCGCAGGTCTTCCGGCATCGACTCGGTGACGCAGAGCCTCACGCTCTGACCGAACCAGCGGCCCTCGATCTCGTCCTCTATGGCCTGAAGCAGGTCCGAGGCCTCGTCTTCCTCTATCACGAAGTCGGCGTTGCGCGTCACCTGGAAGACGTAGCTCGCCGCCACCTGCTTGCCCGGGAAGAGCTCGTCGAGGTTGGCAGCCATGACCTCCTCGATCCTGACGAGCCTGACCTCGGGACGCCCCTGGCCGTCGGGGCTCTCTTCGGGCAGGCGCATGAAGCGGTCTATCGTGTTCGGCACCTTCACGCGGGCCATCACGTTGCGGCCCTCGTCCTCTATGACGACCAGCAGGTTCAGGGAGAGGTTGGAGATGTGCGGGAAGGGATGGGCCGGGTCTATGGCGAGCGGTGTGAGGATCGGGAGTACCTCCCTGGCGAACCGCTCGCGCAGGCTCCTCTTCTCCGCCGCCTTGAGCCTCTCGTGGGGGACGACGCGGACGCCCGCGTCCTCTAGCGCCGGGAAGATCTCCTCCCTCAGGATGCGCCGCTGCTCGGCGAAGAACTCCTTGGTGTGGTCGTGGATGCGGGCGAGCTGCTCCTCGGGGGTCATCCCGTCGGGGACGGGGTTGGGCAGCTCGGAGGCGACCTGCTGCTGCAGACCCGCCACCCGGATCATGAAGAACTCGTCCAGGTTGGTCTCCGAGATGGCTACGAACCGCACCCTCTCCAGCAAGGGGTGCCGCTCGTCGCGCGCCTGCGCGAGGACCCGATCGTTGAAGGCGAGCCACGAGAGCTCGCGGTTTATGTACAACGACGGATCGGACAGGCTCGTCCTGTTGCGCGCCGCTACGTCCGTCATATCTCCTTCCCCTCAGCCAGCGCGAGCAGGGTTCCCTCCCTCAGTCCCCCGCGCGCTACCGTCAACCTGTCCCTGTAGAAGTGCTCCAGTATCGCGGCGAGCGTGGTGATCGCCGCCGGCAGAACGCGCGCCCGCTCGGGGGCGAGCCCGTACTCGCGCGCGAGCACCGCCGAGGGGCGCTCTGACGTCTCGAGGGCGAGCCTCCGCAACCGCTCCACCGTCAGATCGTCGCGCGTGATCTTGAGCATGGCCCTGGCCGATCCACCGACCGCCACTACCGACACCCTCTGCGAGAGGCCCCACCCCGGCATCATCTCCTTGACGTGCTCGTCGAGGGAGCGCAGCTCTTTCTTCTTCGGCGGGTCGCTCTCCACGAAGCGCTCGGTGGTGCGGTTGGAGCCCAGAGGCAGCGAGATCTGCATGAGCGGGCCGCTCGACGCCTCCCCGACGATCAGCTGCGCGGACCCCCCGCCGAGGTCCACGACGAGCGCCGGACCCTCCCACGAGGTCCCGACCACCGACACCGCCCCTCGAAACCCGAGCTCCGCCTCTTCCTCGCCCGAGATAAGCCGCATCTTCAGCCCCGTGAGCTCCCGCACCCTCTCGGTCAGCTCGGAGCCGTTGTCGGCGTCGCGCACCGCGCTCGTGGCGAGGATCACCGGTTCTGCGACGCCGTTGAGCGCGGAGATCCTGGCAAAGAGGCCGATGACCTCGGCCGCGAGCTCGAGGCGCCCGGCGTCGAGCCTGCCGTTCTTCTCCACCCCGGCCCCGAGCCGGGCCGAGACCTTCTCGCCGGTGACGGGCAGGACCTCGCCCCCGTCCACCTCCCCGACGAGGAGGTGGATGGTGTTCGAACCTACGTCTATGACCGAGTGCCGACTCAAACGACTCCTTCTTGCGTCCCACATGACCCGGCGTGAAACGTTCCACCAACCATGATACAGCCCCGCCGCGCGGGGTGGTATATTCCGCCCGATCCAGGACCACCTATTCGGTGAGACCGGGACGGAGGGAGAGATCTCCAAGAAGAAGGCGAAGAAGGCTAGAGCCAAGGCCAAAGCCCGCGCAAACGGCGCCCTCGCGACGCTCCCGAAGGGACCACCGGGCGTCAAGGTCAGAGAGCACGACGCCCACGTGCTCGTCTGCGAGGGCGGCGACTGCAAGAAGCGCGGCTCCAAGAACGTTCGCAAAGCGCTCAAAGCCGAGCTGCGCGAGAGGGGCATGGTCGGCGACGTCCGCATAGACTCCGTCGGCTGCCTCGGGCTCTGCAAGCACGGCCCGAACGCCGTAGTCTATCCCGGTGGCACCTGGTACCTCGGCCTCACCGAGAGGGACGTGCCGGAGATCGCGGGCCGCCACCTCGAGGGCGGCGAGCCCGTAGAACACCTCGCCGCCGGGTTCCGACCGCGCAAGAAGAAGAGTTAGGTAGGGGCGGTTCGCGAACCGCCCCTCCCCCTAGGCGACGCTGGTGAGCTCTGCCTGGACGATCAGACGGTCCGCGTAGTCGGGGAGCGTGCAGGTCTGCAACGTGACGACGCTCCTCCCGGGAACCGGCTTCGTGACGTTCAAGTCCGTCGGCGCGACTACCTGCTTGTTGAAGACCTGGTAGGTGTAGCGCGTGCCGTTCGCGTCGGTAAGGATAACCTCATCGCCGTTTTCGAGCTTGTTGAGATCCCAGAAGACCAGGTAGCTCTTGGTGCCGGGGAAGCCCAGGCGGTGGCCGGCGATGTAGACGTTGGTGCCCTGCTGCCACGGGAACCCCGTGCCCCTGACGTGGAGCGTCCCGTCGTGCAACGCCCCTTCGTCGTTCATGGCGCCGTCGTAGACGGGGATCTCCCGCACCCGCTGCATCTCGGGGACCGTGAGCTTCATCGTCGAGTTGTTCGGGGCCTCGGGGCCGAAGAGGGCCGTGCCGGCGAACGGGTCCCCGATCAAGAACGAGTACCCGATGATGCCCAGCCCCGCGACGACGAGGAGGGGCGCGATCGCGGCCACCAGCATCCTGGCCGGGCTGCGCTTGGTCTTGTACTTCTTCACCGCGCCTCGCCTCCCTTCTCAAGCCGCGCTTTGAATTCTTCTAGTATAAACATACTCCTCGAACGTAACATACAGGTTACAAAAGAGGGTCTTGTTGGTAACGGTCCTTTGCGGCGGCCATGACAGCGCGGACGCGCTCTCGTGGCTATAATCTCCGGCTGTGAAGGTAGGGGTTCCACGGGAGATAGCCGAGGGCGAGCAGCGGGTCGGGCTCGTGCCCGAGACCGTCGGGCGCCTCGTCAAGGAGGGTTTCGAGGTCGTCGTCGAGACGGGGGCGGGCCGCGACTACAACCTCGACACCCGCTACGAGGAGGCCGGGGCCACGGTGGTCGGGGACGCCGACGGCGTCTACGGCGAGGCCGACCTCATCGTCAAGGTCGCGAGGCCGACCGACGATGAGGTCGGGATGATGCGGGAGGGCCAGATCCTCGTCTGCTTCCTCAACGGCCCGCAGCATCCTAAGCTGGTAAAGAAGCTGGCCGATGCTGGCGTTACGGTCTTCTCCAACGAGGCCATCCCGCGCACCAGCGTCGCCCAGAGCATGGACGCCCTCTCCTCGATGGGATCGATCGCCGGCTACAAGTGCGCCCTCATCGGGGCCAACGCTCTAGGCAAGTACGTCCCCATGCTCTCGACGGCCGCCGGCACCACCAAGGCGGCGAAGATCATGGTCTTCGGGGTGGCGGTCGCGGGGTTGCAGGCCATAGCGATCATGCACCGCCTCGGCGGCGAGGTCTTCGCCTACGGCATACGCCCCGAGACCAAGGAGCAGGCCCAGTCGCTGGGCGCCACCTTCATAGACTCCGACGACGTGAGGGAGAACGAGGGCGAAGAGGACGAGGAATACGTCGAGTACGAGCCCACCGGCTTCCGCAAGCTGATGTCCTCTCTAGGCTTCTACTCCTTCGCCGAGCCGCCGCGCGACGAGTACATCGTCGAGGGCGAGGAAGAGGAATTGGAGGACGACTCGGAAGAGGAAGAGGGCTGGTCGAAGGAGAAGCTCGAGGAGGACCAGAAGCTCATTCGCGAGCGCATGAAGGAGATGGACGTCGTCATAACCACGGCCCTCGTCCCCGGCAGGCAGGCCCCGACGCTCGTGGACAAGGAGATGGTCGAGAGCATGAAGCCCGGCTCGGTCATCGTGGACCTCGCGGCCGAGGCCGGGGGCAACTGCGAGCTCACCGAGCCCGGGGAGACGGTCGAGCACAGCCAGGTCAGGATCATCGGCCCCGTCAATTTGCCGAGCACCATGCCCATACACGCCAGCCAGCTCTACGCGCGCAACATGCACAACCTCATAGGCCACATCACCGAGGATAGGGCCGAGGACAAAGACGAGCACGACCTGCACCCGAAGCTGGATTTCGAGGACGAGATCGTCGCGAGCACCTGCATCGCGCACGAGGGCGAGATCCGGGACGAGGCGACCCGCCAGGCGCTGGAGAAGGCTTCGGGGCAGGAGGAAGAGGTCGAAGAGGTGCGGCCAGCAGAGGAGAGCGAGGCGCGCAGCCATGAGTGAGCTGCTCGCCCAGATCGCCATCTTTATCGTCGCGGCCTTCCTCGGGTGGGAGTTGATCTCGCGGGTCCCGAACCTGCTCCACACCCCGCTCATGAGCGCGACGAACGCCATCCACGGGGTGATACTCGTAGGCGGGATGATCGCGCTCTCCGAAGCGCACAATGCCGTCATCGTGGCGGTCGGCTTCATCGCGGTGTTCTTCGGGGCCCTTAACGTCGTGGGCGGCTTCTGGGTGACGAACCGGATGCTCGGTATGTTCCGGCCCCCGGTCAAGCGAGTCAAGAAGAGAGAGGGATAGACCTTGCAGGTCGCGACGTTCCTAGCCTACCTCGCGGCGGCAGCGCTGTTCATCGTCGGGATCCGCCGCCTCCGCAGGCCGGAGACGGCGAGATCGGGCAACACCTTGGCCGCCGCCGGCATGACGATAGCCCTCGTCGCGACGCTCTTCGTTATCGAGTTCCGGAGCCTGCCCCTGATCGCGCTCGCCGCGGCCCTCGGGGCCATCGTCGGGGCGATCTCGGCGCAACGGGTCAAGATGACGGCGATGCCCCAGATGGTCGCCGCCTACAACGGCGTCGGCGGCGGGGCCGCTGCCCTGATCGCGCTCTCCGAGTTCTACCACATGCAGACGAGCGGCTCCGGGAACGTCGTCGCGGCGCTCACGGTACCGCTGACCATCCTGATCGGCTCGGTCAGCTTCGCGGGGAGCGCCGTCGCGTTCGCCAAGCTGCAGGAGCTAGCCTTCACAGGCTCCGTCTCATTCCCCTTGCAGCAGGTGGTGAACGCGCTGCTGTTCCTCGGCATCCTTGTCCTCGGCGTGAACGCCTTTCTCGGCGGGGCCGTGCTCCCTTTCCTCTCCCCGGTGGATTCCGTGGTGGCCATCCTCGTCGCCTCGCTCGTCCTCGGCGTGCTGCTGGTCATACCGATAGGCGGGGCGGACATGCCCATCGTCATCTCGCTGCTAAACGCCTTCACCGGCCTTGCCGCTGCGGCTTCCGGGTTCGTGCTCGACAACTACATCCTGATCATCGGCGGCACGATCGTCGGCGCGTCGGGCACGATACTCACGCGCCTGATGTCGAGCGCCCTCGGCCGGCCGCTCGGGAAGATCATCTTCGCCGGCATCGCCGCCTCCGGCACGAGCAAGAGGGAAGAGCAGGAAGACCGCGACGTCCACGACGCGAGCCCCGGCGAGGTCGGCGAGTTCCTCGCGGACGAGGCAGAGAAGATCGTCATAGTGCCCGGCTACGGCCTCGCGGTCGCCCAGGCCCAGGGCGCGATGCGCGAGCTCACCGAGGCGCTGGAGTCCGAGGGCAAGGAGGTCCTCTTCGGCATCCATCCCGTAGCGGGCCGCATGCCGGGCCACATGAACGTCCTCCTCACCGAGGCCGGTATCCCCTACGACAAGCTCTACGACCTCGAGGACATAAACCCCGAGCTGGAAGACACCGACGCCGCCATAATCGTCGGCGCCAACGACGTCGTAAACCCTGCCGCCAACGACCCCGAGCAGGACAGCCCCATCTCGGGCATGCCGATCCTCAACGTCGAGGCGGCGGACAGGGTCATCTTCATCAAACGTAGCTTGAGCCCCGGCTTCGCCGGCGTGGACAACCCCCTCTTCTACGACACCGAGAAGACCATGATGCTCTTCTCCGACGCCAAGCAGGGTCTCCAGGACGTAACCTCCTCCCTGAAGAACTCCTAGAGAGCGACCCCGAGTCTGGCGGAGGTCGCGGTCGTTCTACCGCCCCTCGCGCCGCCTCGAGACGTACCTCATGAGGCCGTCCACGAGCGTCGGGTAGTCGCCGGCGAGGTCGTAACGCCCCGACTCCTCGGGCGGGGCGCCCTCGGCGAGCATCTCGGCGTCGGCTTCTTGTTTGAGCTCGTCAGCTATCTCCTCGCGCCCTGCCCCGCTCTCCACCCGCTCCCCGACGAAGAGCACCCAGCTCTGTAGCCTCTGCTCGAGCTCGCCCAGGTGCCGCTCCACGTCCTCGAAGCGTCCGAAGTGCGTCGGGCAGATGCTCTGCGGCGAGATCCGGCGCATCTCCTCTATGCTCCTCACCCACGCCTCGAGGTCTATCTCGGGGGGCGGCGTCGGCGGGCGGACGTAGGACTGGCCAGGGAGCCGGATGCCGGCCACGTCTCCGGTGAACAGGGCGCCCGAATCCGGCTCGAGGTACGCGATGTGGTGGTAGGCGTGGCCCGGCGTGTAGTGGGCCGCGAGGACGCCGCCCCCCGCCTCCAGCTCCTCGCCGCCTTGCAGGACCTCTATCCGGTCCTCCGGGACGGGGCGCGCCTCGCCCCAGAGCTCGTCCATCCTCTCACCGTAGATGCGGGTTGCGCTCTTCCACAGCTTCGAGGGGTCCACCAGGTGGGGGACGCCGACCTCGTGCACGTAGAAGGTGGCGTTCGGGAGCAGCTCGGCCGCGTGACCCGAGGCCCCGGCGTGGTCCAGGTGTATGTGCGTCAGAAAGACCTGCCGCACGTCCTGGCTGGAGACGCCGTGCTCTTTCAGCCCGCCTGCGAGCGAGTCCAGGCAGGAAGCGGGGCCGGTCTCCACGATCGCCGCGGAGCCGTCGTCGCCGAGGAGCAGGAAAGAGGCGATGATCTCCTCGGCGCCCAGGAAGTTCAGGTCTATGGTCTCGACTCTCATCCGTCCCCCGCGTAGGCTGTCGTCCGGCACCCGTGCAGCGTAGCAGAACGGGAGGGGACGGAGGCGCTACGCGCCTTCGAGCGCGAAGTGAGGGTTCTCGATGACGCCGAAGACGTTGCCGAAGGGGTCGAGTACGGTGGCGAGCCGGATCCCATCCCCGACGTCCTGGACATCTCCTCGTTCCCCCGCGCCGAGCTCGAGGAGCCGGCCTAGGGCGGCGTCCGCGTCGTCTACGCCCCAGTAGGCGATCACGCCGGTGCTCGAGCGGGTGGTGCTCTCGTCCGGCAGCAGGCCGAGCTCGAAGCCGCCGACGTCGAAGCCGACGTAGAAAGGCTCGTCAAAGTACGGTTCCTTGCCGAGCACCTCACCGTACCACTCTCTCGCCCGGTCGAGATCCCCTACCTGGTAGATGACCGTCCTCAGACCGTGCAGCACTTCGGTCTCCTTTCCTCGACGGGAATGAGTATACGGGCGTCCTCCCCACCTCCAAAGACGCGGCACGTTTCGAGGAAGGCGCCGTTGGGAATCCGTCTGCTAGACTGCCTGGACCGCTAAAGGGGAGGAGCGTTTTGGACCTGGATCTCATGCGCGAGCTGTCGGTGAAGACCGACTCGAAGCTGGTCCTCCTCATCCTAGACGGCCTCGGCGGGCTCCCGATGGACCCCTCCGGTCCTACCGAGCTGGAGGCCGCCGGCACCCCCAACCTCGACGCCCTGGCCGCCCGCTCCGACCTCGGGCTCTCGCGTCCTGTGGCGGCTGGGGTCAGCCCGGGGAGCGGGCCCGGCCACCTCGCGCTCTTCGGCTACGACCCCTTGCGCTACGTCGTCGGGCGCGGCGTGTTGAGCGCCCTCGGGGTCGGCTTCGAGCTCGGCGAGAACGACCTCGCCGCCCGGCTCAACTTCGCCACCCTCGACGAGGCGGGCAAGATCTCCGACCGCAGGGCCGGCCGAATTCCCTCCGAGAAGGGCGCGGAGCTAGTCCGGATGCTCAACGAGAGCGTCTCCCTCGAAGGCGTGGAGACCTTCGTCCAGCACGAGAAGGAGTACAGGGCCGTCGTCGTCTTGCGCGGCGAGGGGCTCTCGGACTCTCTTGCGGACTCCGACCCCCAGCGGGTCGGCCTCGAGCCGCTCCCCATCAAGCCGACGGACGGCTCTCCCGAGGCCGAGCGGAGCGCCTCTCTAGCCAACGCCTTCGTCGAGCAGGCCAACGAGGTCCTCGCCGACCAGCACCCGGCGAACACAGTCCTGATGCGCGGCTTCGGGATGCACCCCGGCCTCCCTTCCTTCGAGGAGATCTATGACCTCGACGCCGCCGCGATCGCGAGCTACCCGATGTACAAGGGCCTCGCCCGCCTCGCCGGGATGGAGCTCCTGCAAGAAGGCGAGGGCATAGCCGGCGAGTTCGA
>DATACV010000215.1:0-9436 GCA_036258875.1 Rubrobacteraceae bacterium | reverse complement strand
ATCCGGAAGGAGGCGGTGCGCGGATGGAGACGCCGCGGTCGGAGACGTTCCGCAAGCTGCTCGAGAAGGACCCGGACAACCCCATGGTCCTCTGCTCCCTGGGGATAGAGCTCTTCAAGGAGGGGCGTTTCCCGGAGGCCCGCGAGCACCTGCGGCGCGCCGTAGAGAACAAGCCGGACTACTCGGTCGCCTACCGGATGCTGGGACGCGCCCACTTCGAGCTGCGCGAGAACGCCGAGGCCCGCCGCGTCTTTGACCGGGGCCGCGAGGTGGCCGAGGAGAACGGCGACCTCCAGACCGTCAGGGAGATAGACGTCTTTCTGCGCCGGCTGGAGAAGCGCGAGGCGGGGGAGGGGTAGCCCACGGCCTACCACGCCGGCGCACCCGAGGCCGCGGTGGGCATCCTCGTGGACTACGAGAGCCCACTCGCCCGCAGGGTGGCCGGCGCCGTCTGGTCCGGGCTCTCGCGGGCGGCGCTCGAGGCGGGGCAGGTGAGGATCACCGCCCACTGGGAGAGCCTGCGGGAGGGCCTCAGCATCCCCGAGGAACCCAGGGTCCACGTCTTCGCCGTCGGCCAGGACCGCCCCGATGCGGTAGACGCCATCGGGGCCGTCGGAGATCCAGCAGCCCCCCGGCTCTACGGCGTCGTCGTCGCCGTCCCCTACCGGCCGAGCCCGCTGGCCGGTTCGCTCCTCTACCAGGGCGTGCAGCGCCTGACCGACGACGGCGTCAGGGCCGGCATGGTCGAGCCCGCACTGCTGCACGCCGTTCCGGAAGAGTGCGAGCGCTACGCCAGACGCCTCCTCGAGCGCCTCCGGGGCGCGCACCGCACCAGCTGATGGAGGGGCTCCTCGCCGCCTTCCTGGTCACCGCGCTCTTCGCCGCCCTGGCCTACACGCTCGGGATGGTTAGCCGGGGCGGGGCTCTGGGCGGCTTCGTGGTGGGAACGATCATCTACTATTGCCTCGGCCCGCAGGGCTTCGCCGTGCTGGCCCTCTTCGTCGTCGGGGGCTCCCTCCTGACCCGCCTCGGGTACGGGCGCAAGCAACGCTCGGGTACGGCGGAGGCCGGGGGCGGGCGCCGCGGCGCGAGGAACGCCCTCGCGAACTGCGCCGTCGCCGCCGCCTGCGCCCTGCTCCACGCGCTCACCGCTTCGGACGCCTTCACGTTCGCGTTCGTCGCCGCTCTGGCCGCGGCCTTCGCCGACACCGCGGAGTCCGAGGTAGGGCAGCTCTACGGCCGCGCGCCGCGCCTCATAACCACGCTCCGCAACGTCCCGCCCGGCACCGACGGCGCCGTCTCCCTCCCCGGCACACTCGCCGGCGTCTCCGCCGCCGCGCTCACCGCCGGGCTCGGCCTCGCGCTGGGCCTGCTCGATAGCGCGCCCTCGATGCTCCTCGTCACCCTCGCCGCGCTCTCAGGAACCGTGGTGGATAGCCTCGTCGGCGCGCTCTATCCCCGCCTCGGCAACGAGCTGACCAACGTTACCTGCACGCTGGTCGCCGCCGTGCTGGCTCTCGCCTCCGCGTGACTCAGGCGGGAGGCTCGCCGCTGACGAGGCCGTGGCGCTCCACGAGAGCGGAGATAGATCCGAAGTCCATCTCGATGCCGTACCTGGCCATGACCGCGCCGAGTGCCTGCTCGTCCGGCGGGCCCTGGTGGTTGGGAGGGAGCAGAGGCGAGATCTCGGCGAAGTACCTCTCGAAGCCGGCGGGGGAGATGAACTCCAGCGCCCGCGCCGGACTATCTCCCGCGTTCCAGAAGGCGTGGGGGATGCTCCTGGGCTTGAAGACCAGGTCGCCGGGCGTGGCGACGCGGACCTCTTCCCCGACCTGGACGCCGACCTCGCCTTCGAGCACGTATGTGTACTCGTCCTCGTACCTGTGCGTGTGCATCGGGGCGGCGAGGACGCGGGGAGCGATCGGGTGCTCGACGAGCGCGAAGCCGCCTCCGCTCTCATCCGCTCCGATCATGAACCGGACGCCGAGCCCGCCCATCATCACCATCTCGCCCTCGTCAGGTGGCAACACTATCCGCGCTCGTGAGTTTCCCGTTCCGTCCATCTTCCTCCTTCCATGGTTCGTGAGACGCCGCTTCGGGCGCCTGTCGTGGCGGGGGCCGCTTCTTTCTCGCGGGGTTCACGGGTGGTATATTAGAGGTATGCGCGCCAGGGATCACAAGGTTCAGAAGTCGGACTCCCGACTATAGACCCCTGCGCAGCTCCCCCGGTCTAGAACACCCCCGAGTACGTAACCCAAGGAGTCTCTCGTGAGCGAGACGTCTACGAAAAGAGATTACGATCCCATGACCCTCGAGCAGCGCTGGCAGGAGCGCTGGGTCGAGTCGGGCCTCTACAAGACGGACGGGGGTCCTGACAAGACCAAGCACTACGCGCTCACGATGCTCCCGTACCCGAGCGGGGACCTGCACGTCGGCCACTGGTACGCGATGACGCCGTCCGACACGCGGGCGCGCTTCATGCGGATGCGCGGCTACAAGGTCTTCTTCCCGATAGGCTTCGACGCCTTCGGGCTGCCGGCGGAGAACGCGGCGATAAACCGCGGCATCCACCCATACAAGTGGACGATGTCCAACATAGAGAACATGCGTGGCCAGATCCGGCAGATGGGCACCATGTTCGACTTCGACGCCGAGGTCGTCACCTGCGACCCTGAGTACTACCGCTGGAACCAGTGGTTCTTCCTCAAGTTCTTCGAGAAGGGGCTCGCGTACAGGGCGGAGGCCCCCGTCGACTGGTGCCCCAGGGACAACACGGTGCTCGCGCGGGAGCAGGTAGTGGGGCCGGAGAGGCGGTGCGAGCGGTGCGGGACGCCCGTCATAAAGAAGAACCTCGCGCAGTGGCTCTTCAAGATCACGGACTACGCTGACGAGCTCCTGGACTTCACGGGAATCGACTGGCCCGAGCGGGTCAGGGCGTTGCAGACGAACTGGATCGGGCGCTCCGAGGGGGCGGAGATCTTCTTCGAGGTGGAGGGCTACGGCCCCATGACCGTTTTCACCACCCGCCCCGACACGCTCTTTGGCGCCACCTTCTTCGTGCTCTCGCCCGAGCACCCGGCGGTAGAGCAGATCACGACGCCGGAGAGGTCGGACGAGGTGCGCGCCTACGTCGAGAAGGCCGCGAGGATGACCGAGATCGACCGCACCGACGTGACGAGGGAGAAGTCGGGCGTGTTTACCGGTGCCTACGCCGTGAACCCGGCCAACGACGAGAGGATCCCGGTCTTCATAGCCGACTACGTGCTCATGGGCTACGGGACCGGCGCGATCATGGCGGTCCCCGGGCAGGACCAGCGCGACTGGGACTTCGCCGAGAAGTACGACCTGCCCATAGTTCGGACGGTTCAGCCGCCGGAGGACTTCGAAGGCGAGGCGTACGTCGGCGAAGGGCCGGCGATCAACAGCGGCTTCCTGAACGGGCTCGGCGTCGATGAGGCGAAAGAGCGTATGATCAGGTGGCTCGAGGAGAACGGGAAGGGCAGGGCAGCGGTCACGTACCGCCTCCACGACTGGCTCATCTCGCGCCAGCGCTACTGGGGGACCCCGATCCCGATAATCTACTGCGATTCCTGTGGCGCGGTCCCCGTCCCCGAGGAGGACCTCCCCGTCCTGCTCCCCGAGGACGCCGAGTTCATGCCAACTGGCGAGTCTCCCCTCAAGCGCAACCCGGACTTCTACAACACGGAGTGCCCGAGCTGCGGCGGTCCGGCCACGCGGGAGACGGATACCATGGACACGTTCGTGGACTCGTCGTGGTACTGGTACCGCTACCTCTCGCCGCACTACGACGAGGGACCCTGGGATTCGGAGAAGGGCCAGGATTGGCTGCCGGTAGACATCTACACGGGCGGTATCGAGCACGCCATCCTGCACCTGATGTACGCCCGCTTCTGGACCAAGGCGATGCGCGACCTCGGTCTCGTGGACTTCGGCGAGCCGTTCGACCGTCTCTACAACCAGGGCATCATCCTCGGCGAAGACGCGGAGAAGATGAGCAAGAGCCGCGGCAACGTGGTCAACCCCCAGGCCATCGTGGACCGCTACGGCGCGGACGCGCTGCGCGACTTCCTGATGTTCATCGGCCCCTGGGACCAGGGCGGGCCCTGGGATGGGCGCGGCATAGAGGGCGTCTCGCGCTTCCTGAGGCGCGCCCTCTCGCTCACCGGCGACGGCGATCCTTCGGGGGCGGAGGCGGACCCCTCCGAGCTCGCGAGGCGGACCAACAGAACAGTCAAGAAGGTGACGGAGGACCTGGAGGCGTTCCGGTTCAACACGGCGATAGCGGCGCTCATGGAGCACACCAACTACCTGCTCGCCATAAAGGGCGAGGTGGGGGAGGAGGAGTGGAACGACGCGCTCAGGGCCTTCACCCTCGTCCTCGCGCCGTTCGCGCCGCACCACGCCGAGGAGATGTGGGACGCTTTGGGCGAGAGTTACTCGGTGCACGAGCAGTCGTGGCCCGCCTGGGACGAGGCCCTCATCCGGGCCGAGGAGATCACGCTCGTCGTGCAGGTCAACGGGAAGCTGCGCGACCGCATAGAGGTCGCGGCAGACATCACCGAGGAGGCCGCCAAGGAGCTCGCCCTCTCCAGCGAGAGGGTCAGGCCCCACGTCGAGGGCCGCGAGCTCCGAAAGAGCGTCTATGTCCCCGGGCGGCTCGTCAACCTCGTGGTGGGGTAGGTTTCAGGCTACAGGCTTCAGCAATTATTTGCCCGTAACCTGATGCCTGACCGGTAGGGTGCACGATCCCAAGATGCCCGGGCGGCTCGAGGTCGCGTGAAGGCGAGGTTGTCCATACCGGTTGCGTGGCCCGGGTAAGGCCGTAGCTTTCCCCTCTCACCTCAACACGCGTCTTTCGCGTAGCCCGGTGGCTCACCTAGCCGAAGGTTTGACTCACGTCATAAGATCGATTTACACTATACCGGTATAGACCGGTACAACCGGATGTGGGTGGGAGGCAAATTGAGGGGCCTCAGCAGGGGGGACGTGAACAAGGATGGATCTACCCCAATCTACTCGCAGGTCGAGGCTCTCATACTGGACATGATCGAGACCGGGAAGCTTTCGACGGGGGAACGCGCCCCTTCCGAGAGGGAGGTGGCGACCAGCCTGGGCATCAGCCGCATGACGGCGCGGGCGGCCATCTCGAAGCTGGTCTCCGACGGGTACCTGCACACCGTCGCGGGCAAGGGCACCTTCGTCTCGGATCCCAAACTTCGCCAGGACCTGTTGGAGTTGACCAGCTTCACCGAGGACATGTTGCGCCGCGGATTAAGGCCGGGCGCGAGGCTTCTGGGGCTCGAAGTCGCGGATCAGGTTCCCCTAAAGGTAAGACGGACGATGGGTGTCTCCGGCGACAGTGAGCTGATAAGCGTGAGGCGGCTTCGCACGGCGGACGGACGCCCCATGTGTCTGGAGACCAGCTACCTGCCCAGGGCGAAGGTGCCCTGGCTCCTCGAGGAAGACCTCCAATCCGGCTCCCTGTACCGGATCTTGGAGAGCAGGAGCATCGAGCTCGCCAAGGCCGAAGAGCACCTGGAGGCCACGCTCGCCACGGAGGAGGAGAGCGAGCTGCTAACCGTGCCGGCCGGTTCGCCGGCGCTGCTTATAGAGCGGATCACCTACACCGACAGGGACGAGCCGATCGAGTACGTGAAGTCGTTGTACAGAGGCGACAGGTACCGGTTCAGCGCGATGCTGTTCAAGAAGAGGAAGAAGGGGGGTGGGTCTTGAGCGCGCGGGCATACCTCGAGCGCATCGGGGAGATGATCGAACGGCTCCGGACGGAGCAACTCGATGCCGTGCGAGAGGCCGGACGCATGGTTGCCGATGTGCTCCGCGAGGACGGGCTGGTCCACGTGTTTGGCACCGGGCACTCGCACATGCTAGTCGAGGAGGGGCTCTACAGGGCTGGCGGCTTGGCCCCGGTGAACGGCATCCTGGAGTCCGGTCTCATGCTGCACGAAGGAGCGTCCTCCTCCACGCTGTTGGAGAGGTTGCCTGGTTACTCCAGGATCGTGGCCGGAAAGCACCGTCTGGAGCCCAGGGACCTGCTCGTGGTGATCTCTAACTCCGGCGTGAACGCCGCGCCGGTCGAGATGGCCCTCGTGGCCAAAGAGGCGGGTCTCAAGGTTATAGCCATCTGCTCCCTCGAATACTCGCGGGTCGCGGGCCTCGAGTCCGAGGTGCCCGCGAAGCTATACGAGGTTGCCGACCTCACCCTCGACAACCTGGGCGAGGCGGGCGACGCGGTCGTGGAGCTGGAGGGATGGAACCTCAAGATCGGCCCCACCTCCACCGTGATCGGGGCCGCGCTGCTCAACGCGGTCTTCGTGGAGGCCGCGACGATGCTTGCGGACGAGGGTCACGAGCCGCCGGTCTACAGGAGCAGCAACATGCCTGGGGCCCCGGAGCACAACCGGGCCCTGATCGAACGGTTCCGCGGGAGGGTGCGTCACCTGTGAGCCAGGGCTCGACCAGATCTTCAGGCCCGGTCTCCGTCGGCGTCGACCTCGGCGGCACCAACGTCCGCGCGGTGGTGTTCGACGCGGACATGCGGGTATTGGGAAGGGAGGAGACCTTCACCCGCGCGGAGGAGGGTGCGGACCGCGTGATCTCTCGGATGGCGGACTGCGTGCGTGCGGCGCTCGAGCGGGCGGGTCTTGGGCTGGCAGGGACCTCGGGCGTCGGGGTAGGGGCGGCCGGCCTCACGGATTGGAGGAGCGGAACGGTCCTGCTGGCCTCCAACCTGGGATGGAGGGACGTTCCCCTGGCGGACGCCCTGTCACGGCACCTCGAGGGGACGCGCGTCTCCGTAGACAAGGATACCAACGTAGCGGCGCTGGCCGAGGCCCGGTTGGGGGCGGGGCGTTCCTTCGACCACTTCCTCTACGTCACCGCCGGCACCGGTATAGGCGGTGGCCTTGTCCTCAACGGTGCCCTGTACCGGGGGGCCACCGGAGGAGCGGGGGACATAGGGCACGTCGTCGTCGATCCGGACGGGCCGTCCTGCGGGTGCGGAGACCACGGCTGCGTGGAGGTCTTCGCCTCCGGCGGCGGGATAGTAAACCGGACGGAGGAAGCCCTCGCGAGGGGTGGTCCAGAGGCCGAAGCCTCGGTGTTGGAGGCAGAGGGACTCACGGCGGAGGTTGTATTCCGCGCCGCCCAGGAGGGCGACGACCTGGCTGCGGGAGTGGTGCGCCAGGCTGGCGAGATGCTAGGGCTGGCCCTCGCAGACTACGTCAACCTGAACAACCCGGAGGCTATCGTTCTGGGCGGAGGGTTGCTCCGGGCGGGCGAACTCTACAGGGCGCCCGTCGAGCGGGAGATGAAGCGCAGGTCGCTCCCGGCCCTCGGGGACGTCGTGCGCCTCGTCGCACCAGAGCTGGCGGAGGACGTTGGGCCTATCGGGGCGGCGCTGTTGCTTGCGGAGCCAAGACCCGAGAGAGACGGAGGAGGGACATGAAGGTTCTATACGCGGGGGACTCCGCGATCATCGCGATGCTCGGGTTGGAGGGAGCGGAGATCTATCCGGTCGTGGACCAGGTGTGGGACGCGGGCTCCCACCTGAAGTCCGCGCTCGAGGAGGACGGCGTCGAGGTGGTGCGCATGCTGTCGCACGTGGCCTACTCGGACTTCCCCGAGACCGCCGAAGCCCTCCGGGAGTACGACGCGGTGGTACTCAGCGACATCGGCCACGATACCCTGGTGACCTATCCCGGAGAGCGCCGCTACCTGGTGCCGATGGGCCCCAACCGCCTTAAGGAGATAGCTCGCTACGTCGAGGCCGGCGGCGGGCTCGTCTACTGCGGCGGGTACTTCACCTTCCAGGGGCACTACGGCAAAGGACGGTGGTACGGGACGCCGGTGGCGAAGGTGCTGCCGCTGGAGATACTGCCCCTGCCCGACGACCGCGTCGAGGCTCCCGAGGGAGCGCCCATCTTCGAGATCGACACCGATCACCCGGTGACCGCGGGGATCGACTGGAGCGAGACGCCGGTCTTCATGGGCTACAACCGCGCCGGTGATACGCAGAACGGCGGACGCCTGCTCGGCCGTATCGGGGAGGACGGGGACCCCTTCCTCGCGGTCGGCGAGTACGGCTCCGGGCGGGTGATGGCCATAACCTCGGATTGCGCCCCGCACTGGGGCAGCGACTTCGTGCGGTGGCCGCACTATGCCCGCTTCTGGAACCAGGCGATCCGGTGGGTTGCCGGTAGCGACGGGGAGAGGGGAGGAGAAGCATGAAGCTGACTTTCGAGGTCTGGCCCAACATGCCGTGGGGTCGGCTCGAGGCGGCCGGGCCGGCCTGGAACTCCTGGGGAGACAAGCCGCTCGAGTGGTGCGCGCGGCGGATCGCCGAGTGCGGCTACGACGGCATAGACGTGATCTTCGGGAAGATCCTGGAGGAGGACTACCCGAGGTTCGTCGAGGAGTTCCCGCCTCTCCTGGAAGATCTGGGTCTGGAGTTCGGCTACATCGGGGCGCACTCGACCTTCGTCTCGCCGCGCCACTTCGACCGTGAGCGCGGGATAGCGAGCTTCAAGAAGGCCGTGGACGCCGCCGCGGATCTCGGGGCCGGTTCGGTGTGTACGCTGCTCGGCGACGGCTACTACGACCCCCCGCTGAACATATTGCTCAGCCGCAAGGACGCCTGGGCGCAGGCCGTGGGGGCGGTGGACGAGGTGGCAGCTTACGCCGGCGACAAAGGCGTGAACGTGAGCATCGAGCTGCTGCAGGGGAGCATCGTCAACCGGGTCTGGCTGCTCCAGAGGCTCATCGAGGAAGTCGGTCGGGACAACGTGCGGGCGACCGTGGACACCGGGACCTTCTACACCACAGTCAAGCCTTTCATGGGCGTCAGAGAGGCGATCCGGGAGCTGGGGGATCTCATAGACATCGTGCACGTGAAGGATGAGATCGGTCTTCCCTCCATAGTGCAGACCAACCACACCTGGATGGGAGGGGGGCTGGTCGACTTCGGCGAGGTCCGCGAAGCTCTGGAAGAGATCGAGTTCTCCGGCTACTGCAGCGTGGAGTGGGAGGGCTGGCAGGCCGGAGGGACCATCGGTGTGGGGGAGCCCGCAGGTCTGGGACTGGCGGACTTCGATCGGGTCGCCCTCGAGGCGAAGGAATTTCTCGAGGAGTTTGGATACAGGTCTGCCCGAGACCGAGAAACGCAGGCATGAAAGGAGCAGAGAGACCATGATCAGGAGAAGCGTAGTGGACAGACGAATGCTCGGTGGGTTGAGCCGCCGGGAGTTCCTGAGGATCGGTGGTGCCGGCCTCGCGGGTGCGGCTCTCCTGGGGGTCGCCGGTTGCGGCGGCGGTGGCGAAGAAGGCGCGGGGGGCAAGGTCCTGCTGACCCTCTGGCACCAGGAGCAGCCGCCGAACAGGGTCCAGCAGTTCCAGAAGG
>DATACV010000214.1:0-5134 GCA_036258875.1 Rubrobacteraceae bacterium | reverse complement strand
GGACGAGACCTACCCTGGAGATCTCTCGCACGCCCATGAGCGAGTCTATGTTCGGCTCCGCGTCGGGGCCCAGCCTGTCTGTCTCGCCCGTGATCCGGAACCGGATCGCAGCCTCCCGCAACCCCTCGGGCGGGGGGTGCGACTCGAAGACGTTCCCCACCTCGAACAACCCCGCGCCCCGCTCCCCGAACGAGCGGTTACGAGCCACGGCGTCGAGCAGACCCGGCAGGATGGTAGTGCGGAGGTTCTTGCCCTCGGCGCTCAGGGGGTTCTCGACGCGGACGACGTCACGCTCACGGGTGCCGAGGTCTTCGAGCCAGCGGTCAGGCCCGAACGGGTAGGTTAGCGCCTCCGCGAGGCCCGCGTCGGCGAGCACGTGCCTGAGCCGGTTGAGCCTCTCCTGGGAGGGCGTGAGGCCGCCGGACTGCGAGATCTCCGGCAGCGCCTCCGGGACCTTCTCGAGCCCCATCAGGCGCCCTACCTCTTCGATCAGGTCGGCCTCCCGCCGCAGGTCCCCGCGGAAGGTCGGCACCGTCGTAAAGAGGCGACCATCCTCTTTTTCCACCCTCAGGCCGAGCCGCGTCAGCCGCGACGCGGCCTCCTCCGGGTCCACCGGAATGCCGAGCAGGAGCTCAGCACGCTCCATGCGCAGCGGCACCCGCCACGGCTCGACGGGCTCGGGGTAATGGCTCAGCGCATCCTCGGCGACGAGCCCGCCGCAGATGGAGGAGATCAGACCCGTCACCCGGTCCATCGCGTAGCCGACCAGGTTGGGATCCAGCCCACGCTCGAACCGGCTCGAGGCGTCGGTGCGCAACCCGAGGCTTTGCGACGTCCGCATGATGCTCGTGCCTTCGAAGGTGGCGACCTCGACCAGGACGTCGGTGGTCTCGTCCCTGACCTCGGCGTCCTCGGCGCCCATCACACCGGCGATCACCAGGCCCTTCTCCTCGTCGGCTATGAGGAGCACCTCCTCGTCGAGGGTGCGGGTCGAGCCGTCGAGGAGGGTGATCCTCTCCCCCTCCCGGGCCCTCCGCACAACGATCCCCTCGCTCACCTTGGCGGCGTCGAAGGCGTGGATCGGCTGCCCGGTCTCCAGCATGACGTAGTTGGTCGCGTCCACTACGGCGTTTATGGGACGCATGCCGCTGGCGTAGACGCGCCGCCTCATCCACAGCGGCGCCCGGACCCCGGGGACGACGCCGGAGACCCGCCGCAGGTCGTAGCGCGGGCAGAGGTCTGTGGCCTCTACGCGCAGCCCGTAGGCTCCGGTCGGCTCACCGCCGCCTGTCAAGGGGATCTCGGGGATGCGGTGATCCGTCCCCAGCACGGCCCCCAGCTCGCGGGAGACCCCGATCATACCCCACAGGTCGGGTCGGTTGGGGAAGACGTCTATATCCAGCACCGTCTCGCCAACAGGGAAGTAGTCGGCCACCGGTCGCCCGGTCTCGAAGGCGTCGTCGAGGAGCAGGATTTCGCTGTGGTCTGTGGAGATCCCCAGCTCGCGCTCGCTCATCATCATCCCGTAGGACTCCAGGCCCCGCAGCTTCGCCTTCTTCAGTTTCATTCCGTCGGCCAACACGCTGCCAGGCAAGACCACCGGCACCCTCGCGCCGGGGTATGGGTTAGGCGCACCGGCCACTATCTGGACGGTCTGTCCTCCAAGGTCCACCGTAGCCACGAAGAGCCGGTCGGCGTTCGGGTGCGGCCCGAACTCCTGGACCTCGCCCACTACGACCTCGCCCTCGAGAACCCCGAGCCGCGAGACGCCGTCCACCTCCTGCACGCGCAACGAGATGAGCTCGACCAGCTCGTCTGTCGAGAGGTCGAAGTCCACGTACTCGCGGAGCCAGCTTAACGGAACGCGCAAAGGGTCCTACCCTTCTAGATCAGAACTGCCTGAGGAAACGGAGATCTCCCTCGAAGAAGAGCCGCAGGTCGGGGATGCCGTACTTGGCCATCGCCATGCGGTCGGGTCCCATCCCGAAGGCGAAGGCTGTGTACTCCTCCGGGTCGTAGCCGACCTCTTCTAGCACCGCCGGGTCCACCATCCCGGCCCCGAGCATCTCGAGCCAGCCGGCCCCCTTGCACACCTTGCAGTTGGGGTCGCTCCCGCCGCAGACGAAACAGCTGACGTCCATCTCCACGCTCGGCTCGGTGAACTGGAAGTAGCCCGGCCTGAGCCTGACCTTCAGCCCCTCCCCGAAGACGTGGCGCGCCATCGCCGCCAGGGTTCCTTTCAGATGCCCGAGGGTGAGCCCCTTGTCCACCGCGAGGCCCTCGATCTGGTGGAACATCGGGGTGTGCGTAGGGTCGGAGTCCCGCCGGTAGGTCCTGCCGGGGCAGACCACGTAGACCGGCGGCTCCTGCGAGAGCATCGCGCGGATCTGGACCGGAGAGGTGTGCGTACGCAGGATCAGCCCCTCATCCAGGAAGAAGGTGTCGTGCTCGCTGCGGGCCGGGTGCTCGGGCGGGATGTTGAGCGCCGTGAAGTTGTAGTAGTCGGTCTCGACCTCCGGGCCCTCGGCCACGCGGTAGCCAAGGCCAACGAAGAACTCCACCACGTCGTCTATGACGCGCAGCGAGGGATGCAGGTGGCCCTTCGGGAAAGGAACGCCGGGCAGGGTGACGTCTACCGCCTCCTCCCGGAGTCGCGCCTCGCGCTCCCGCGCGGCGAGCTCGCCGGTCCTCGCGCGGAGGGCCTCCTCAATCTCGCGAGAGGCGAGGTTGGCCACCCGCCCGATCTCCTTGCGGTCGTCGGGCGGCAGGGACCCGATGCTCTTCTTGATCTCGGTGATCTCCGCCGAGCGTCCGAGGAAGCGTACCCGCACGTCTTCGAGGGTGGCGGTGGAATCGGCGTCGGCGACGGCGGAGAGGGCCTCCGATCTCAGCTCTTCTATACGCTGGGTTACCGCCATACAGGGCGATTATGGTAGCACACGCGTATACGCCTGGTAGAGCAGGATGGAGGCCGCTATGGCGGCGTTGAGCGAGGCCGCCCGCGAGGGTATCGTTACCCTCATCTCGCTAGCCTCGAGCACCTCCCGGGGAAGCCCGGCACCCTCCGCGCCCACGACGATCACGAGCCTGTCGTGCGGCAGGGACCTCGGTGTGCTCCCCTCCCCCGGAACCGCCGATACTGTGGCGAAACCTTCCTCGTGCGCCTGCGCCAGGAAGCGCAGCGAGTCCAGCTCGCGGGTGACGGGCGTGTGGAAGATGGAGCCCATCGTGGCCCGCACGGTCTTGGGGTTGTAGAGGTCGGCGCAGCCCTTCGAGAGGGCGACCCCCGCCTCGAAGGCGTGGGCAGAGCGGATCACGGCGCCGACGTTGCCCGGGTCCTGCACGCCGTGCAGGAGGACGATCCGCTCGCGGGCCGAGAGCAACATCTCCACGCCCACATCCAGGAAAGGGAAGACCCCGACCGGGCCGGTCGGGGTCGTGAGTGTGGAGAGGTGGCTGACGTCCTCCGGCTCGCTGAAGAGCCTCCGCGGCGGCTCCTGCGACTCGAGGATCAAGCTCGCGCCCTCGGCCAGAAAGAGCCGCTCGGCCTCCCGGTGCTTTTTCTGGCGGAGCCTGGCCGCCCGCTTTAGCGAGACCTCCGGCGTCCGCCGGCTACCCGTCGGCGGCCTGCGCTTTGGCAGCCTTGTCGACGTCCCCTACGGTGATGCGGCCGTCCTTGCCGGTGCCCTCGACGCTCCTGAGGTCCACCCCGAGCTCCGCAGCCTTGCGCTCGGCCGCCTCGGTGGCGTGGACCTTGCCCTCCTCTTCGGCGGCCTGCTCCACGTCGTCGACCACGACCTGGCCCTCGGCCCCCGTGGCCTCCACCGACTCCAGGTCCACGTCCAGCTCCTCTGCCCTCCGCTCCGCGGCGTCGGTGGCCTCGACCTCTTCGGCCTCCGTCTCTGCCGCCGGCTCCGGGGCGGCCTTCTTGGGCTTCGACCTCTTCCGCTTCTTCTCGACCGGCTGCGGCGCCGGCTCCTCGCGTCGCCACTCGACCTGGATGCGGCGCTCGACCGGGTCGCCGTTCAGCGCGTTCTTCGCCTGCGCCACGACGGCGGCGAAGGCTTCTGGCTCGGTAGCGGCCAGATCGGCGAGAACCTTACGGTCCAGGTCTATCTCGGCCAGTCTGAGGCCGTGGATAAGCTGCGAGTACGAGAGGCCATGCTCGCGGGCGCCGGCGTTGATGCGCTGGATCCAGAGCGACCGGAAGTCCCGCTTGCGCTGCTTGCGGCCCTCGTAGGCGTAGACGCCGCTCTTCCAGACCTGCTCCTTGGCCCGCTTGTACGAGGTGTGCTTGGTTCCCCTGTAGCCCTTGGCCTGCTCGAGCACCTTCCGGCGCTTCTTGCGGGCGTGGAGGCTGCGCGCGGTTCGTGCCATCGGCTACCTCACCCCCATGAGGCGCTTTATGCGCTTCTCGTCTTTGGGGTTGACGACGGTCTCGGTGTTAAGACGCCGCTTTTGCTTGGTGCTCTTCTTCTCCAGCATGTGGTTGTGACCAGCCCGGCGGCGCCTGAGCTTGCCCTTCTTCCGCACCTCGAAGCGCCCGGCGGCGCCCTGGTGGGTCTTCATCTTCGGCATCGTTTTCCTCCGCGTTTGCCTGTCTACTGCTACAAGCCGGGCTCGCGGCACGGGAGAGGGCCGTTTCGCTCCGGACGAGGCGCTATTGTATCAAACTGTTGCTTTATCTGCGGGCGGCCCGCTCCCGGCGGCTCCCCGAGCGGGGGGCCGTCTCGGACGGCTGGGCGTCCTGCGCCTCCCTGTTCTCCTTCTTCGGGGCCATGACCATGACCATGTTGCGGCCGTCGAGGTTCGGCTGGCTCTCGATGCGGCCCAAATCCTCCAGGTCGCTCGCGAGCCTCCTGAGGAGCCTCTCGCCCAGCTCCGGGTGCTGCACCTCGCGGCCCCGGAACATGATCGTCACCTTCACCTTGTCGCCGCCGCGCAGGAAGCGCTCGACGTGGCCCCGCTTGGTGTTGAAATCGTGGTCGCCTATCTTGGGACGGAGCTTGATCTCCCGCACGTTCACGTTGACCTGCTTCTTGCGGGCGGCCTTGCGGGCCTGCTCCTTCTGGTACTTGTACTTGCCGTAGTCCATGAGGCGGACCACCGGCGGATCCGAGTTCGGGGCGACCTC
>DATACV010000213.1:0-3019 GCA_036258875.1 Rubrobacteraceae bacterium | reverse complement strand
CTTGCCTAACCACTCGGCCATGCCGCCAGTCGCCCCGCGGCCAGAGCGGACGACGGGATTCGAACCCGCGACCCTCACCATGGCAAGGTGATGCTCTACCAGCTGAGCTACGTCCGCGCGCCGGGTAAATTTAGCACGCTGATGTGGCGCTTACAAGCGCCCGCCGAAGCGCCGTTTGCGGGAGAACACCACGTAACGCAGCAAGAAGAAGCTGATCGTCGAGGCCACCGCGACGGAGATCAGCTTGGCCACGTTCCCCGCCAGATAAGCCGGTACGTCGGTGTAGACGAGGACGGGGTGGATCAGGGCGTAGAACAACCCGTTGCTGACGCAGATGTTGAAGAGCGCCTGCACGGCGAAGAGCGTCCTCTGCCTCGGGTCGCGGCGCTTCGCCCGGCCCTTGAAGGTCCAGCGCGTGTTCCACAGATAGCTGTTGCCGTTGGCCAGCACGAGCGCCACCCCGTTGTAGAGGGCCAGCACCGAGGGGTCTCGGGTCGAGGCGAACCACAGGAACAGATTGAGCGTCCCGATGTCGACGACGGCGTTGAAGAAGCCGACGATCGTGAACTTCGAGAAGCGGACGCTCCCCTTCTTCAGCTTCGCGGCCCTCGTGCTCATCTCCTCGGCCCCAGCGCCTCTTCATAGTAGCCGCGCAAGGCGCGCGTGGAAGACGCCCAGTCGCGCTCCTCGGCGGTCGCCCGCGCCCGGCGCGAGAGCGCCTCCCGAAACCCGTCGTCTGCGACGAGGCGGCCCACGGCATCGACCAGCGAGGACCGCGAGTCGGCCTCGTAGAGCAGCCCGTTCTCGCCTTCGAGGACGATCTCGTGCGAGGGGCCGCTGCGGGCGGCGACGACCGGCAGCCCCGAGGCGAGGGCCTCCAGCATCGCGAGGCCTAGAGTGTCGGTGGTAGAGGGGAACAGGAAGCCGTCGGCGGAGGCATAGGCCGCGGCCAGGTCCTCGCCCTGCAACACGCCGGTGAACAGCGCCGGGGCGCCCCCGAACGCGCGCTCGAGGGTGCCCCTCGCCGGGCCGTCGCCGACGACGGCGAGCCGGGTCCCGGGCACCTCGCGCAGGATCGCCATGAGGCGCTCGATCCCCTTCTCGGGCGCCAGGCGACCGACGTAGAGAAGGAGCCTGTCCTCCGGGTGTCCACCGGAGAGCCGCTCGCGCCACTCCCTCGAGGCTTTGCCAGGGTGGAAGCGACGGGCGTCCACTCCCTGCGGCCAGAGGCGTATCCGCTTTATCCCCTCCTCGAGGAGATAGCTCATCGTAGCCTCGGAGGTGCACAGGTTGATGTCGGCCCGGTTGTGGAGCTGCCTCGTCCACCAGCGCGCGGCGTTGTGCCAGAAGTCCAGGTTGTAGTAGCGGGCGTAGGCGGCGACGTTGGTGTGGTAGGAGGCCACGAGCGGCACCCCGAGCCGCCCGGCGTAGTAGATCCCGCCCGGACCGAGGATAATGGGGTTGACCGCGTGGACGAGTTCGGGGCCGAAGCGCTTGAGAGCGCGGCCGACTCCGGGGTGCGCGAAGGAGAGCTTTATGCGGGGATACGGCGGAAAGGGCACGCCGGGGACCCGGTAGATCTGGGCCCCCGCGTAGGAACCGGGGCCGCCGTCAGGGTACCTGGGCGCTATGACGAGCATATCGTCGCCCGTACGGGCGAGCTCCTCTATGGTGTAACGAAGGCGGGTCACGACCCCGTCGGTCGCCGGCAAGAAGGTCTCCGTGAAGAACGCGATGCGCACGGGGACGCGAGCCGCCCTCTCTAGAGGTTCGAGACGATAGCCTGCGTGAACTCTCTGGTGCCCGCCGACCCCCCGAGGTCCTTGGTGCGCGTCTCGGGGCTAGAGAGCGCCGCCTCTATCCCCTCCTGCATCCTGTCGGCCTCCTCGTTGTAGCCGAGGTGGTAGAGCATGTTCTTCGCCGAGAGGAGGGTGGCGAGCGGGTTGGCGCGGTTCTGGCCGGCGTACTTGGGGGCCGAGCCGTGCACCGGCTCGAAGACGGCGATCTCCTCCCCTATGTTGGCTCCCGGCGCGACGCCAAGGCCCCCGGTCAGACCCGCGCACAGGTCCGAGAGGATGTCGCCGTAGAGGTTCGGGCAGACGAGCACGTCGTAGAGGTTTGGCTTCATGACGAGCTGCATGCACATGTTGTCCACGATGCGGTCGTCTATCTCCTCGAAATCGTCCTCGTACTCTTTAGCGACCTCGAAGAAGACGTCGCGGAACAGACCGTCGGTGTACTTCATTATGTTCGCCTTGTGGACCACCGTTACGTGCTTGCGGCCCTGCTCCCTGGAGCGCTCGAACGCCATGCGGCAGATACGCTCGGTGCCCTCGCGGGTGATGATCTTTATGGACTCCGCGGCGTGCTTGCCGACGGTGTGCTCCACGCCGGCGTAGAGGTCCTCTGTGTTCTCGCGGTAGATCACGATGTCTATGTTCTTGTAAGGCAGCTCGATGCCAGGCAGGCTAAGGGAAGGCCGGATGTTGCCGTAGAGATCGAGCTCCTTGCGCAGCGCCACATTTACCGAGCGGAAGCCCGTACCGACCGGCGTGGTGAGCGGGCCCTTTAGCGCCACCTTGTTGCGCCGGATCGACTCGAGAACCGACTCCGGTAGCGGCGTCCCCTCCCTGTCCATCACCGTCTCGCCTGCCTCGGCTACCTCCCACTCGATGTCCACGTCGAGGGCGCCGATTACCTCCTTGACCGAATCCGTCAGGTCCGGGCCTATGCCATCACCCGGTATGAGCGTGACTGTCTGCGCCACTTGGGATCTCCCTTCGCTACAAAACCGCGCTCAGTATAGCTACCTGGCGCACGGGTAGCGCGCCCGCCAGTGGCGCGCAGGCACATCGGCCCGGATCGGGTGTTACGTCCCCCTACCGCTGGCTGAGGATGAAGAAGGCGGCGGCCCCGATCACCAAGAACACGAGCAATAGGACGACGGCTGCCGGAATCAGGACCACCAGTGCGGCCCTACCGGTCGTGGTGTTGTGCACCTCGCGGATACCGACTATCC
>DATACV010000212.1:0-11051 GCA_036258875.1 Rubrobacteraceae bacterium | reverse complement strand
CTCGGCGTCGTCCGGGAGCACCGCCTCGACGAGCTCGGCCTGGTGGCCCACGACTACCAGGAGCCTCTCCGGCGCCAGCGGCTTCAGGGCCTCTATTACGTAGTTGACCATCGGGACGCCGCACAGGGTGTGCAGCACCTTCGCCCTGTTCGACTTCATCCGGGTGCCCTTGCCGGCCGCCAGCACCACGGCGAAGGTCTGCGGCAGAGTATCTCCCTCGGACATGCGCTCTCGTGGACTCCTTGGGATAGTTTCTCCAACGGCCGCGGCTGGGGCGGCAGGATTCGAACCTGCGATCCCGGGACCAAAACCCGGTGCCTTGCCACTTGGCCACGCCCCAGTGTCGTCTCTCGCGCCGCCGCGATTATACCGGAATCAGCCAAGGCTTCAGGTCTCGGGCATCGGGTTTCAGGTTTTATTGCTGACGCCTGTAGCCTGGTGCCTGAAGCCTAAATCATCTCCACCCCGGCCTCGACGGGCTCGCAGGTGCCGAGGAACGGGGCGCGGAGCTGGCACCCGGCGGCCGCCTCCTCGGCGTCGAAGATCCCGTACACCGCCGTGCCGGTGCCCGTCATCGCGGCGCCGAGCGCCCCGGCCTGCAGCATCTCGCGCTTGTACGCCGCCACCTCCGGTACGAGATCCGCGGAGACGGGCTCGAGGTCGTTGCCGACGACCCCGGCGAACGCCTCGAGGCTCCCCGACCGGAGCGCCGCGATTACCGGCTCGACGGACGCTACGCTCCGCGCGCCACGCCTGTCGTAGGCGCGGTAGATCCCACCCGTATCGGCGCTCCGGTCGGGCTTGGCGAGGAGGAGGTGGTGCCCCGGTGGCGCCGGGAGCGGGGTGAGCACGTCGCCCACCCCTTCCCCGAGGGCGGTCCCGCCCGAGACGCAGAAGGGGACATCGGCCCCGATCCTGGCCCCCAGCCTCCGCAGGTCCCCTGTCTCCAGCCCGAGGTCGAAGAGCTCGTTCATCCCGACGAGCACCGCCGCCGCGTCCGCGGACCCGCCGCCCAGGCCGGCACCCGCCGGTATCTTCTTGTGGAGCCTTATCCTCGCCGGCAACTCGCGCCCCGAGGCTTCCCACAGCAACGCCCAGGCCTTGTAGACGGTGTTCTCCTCGAGGGGACCTATCTCCACCCCGTCGGGCTCGAAGGTCAACTCGAAGCCGCCCTGGGAGCGCTCTATCTCCAGCTCGTCCGCGAGCGAGACGCTCTGCAACACGCTCGAGATATCGTGGTACCCGTCGTCCCGCAGCCCCCGTACCTCGAGCGCGTAGTTGACCTTGGCGAAGGCCCGCAACACTACCCGCTCCGTCAAGTCTCCCCCGAGAGTTCCCGGTAGAGCGCCACGAAGTCCTCTGGCGAGAGCTCCTCCGCCCGCGCGCCGGGGCCGAAGCCCAGCGAGGCGAGGGCGCGAGGCGCGTCTCCCCTCACGTCGTCGGGCAGGTTGTTGACCAGCCGCTTGCGGCGGCTCTTGAACGCGGCGAGCACGAGCTCCTTCACGCCCCTGTACTCGCCGGGCTCCGGACCTCCTCTGCGGCGCTCCATCTCCACGACGGCGGAGTATACCCGCGGCGGCGGGTCGAACACTTTGGGCGAGACCCTGTGGGCGACCCTCACCCCGGCGAGGAGCTGGACCAGAACGGCGTAGGCCCCGTAGTCTTTGGTTCCGCGCGAGGCTGCCATGCGGCGCGCAACCTCGAGCTGCACCATGAAACGCAACGTGCGGAGGCTCGGAACCTCCTCTAGCAACATGAGGACGAGCGGCGAGGCTACGTTGTAAGGCAGGTTGGCGATGAGCTTCTCGGGAGCCGGTTCGAGAGCGCCGTAGTCGAAGCGGAGGGCGTCGGCCTCGTGGATGCCAACGTTGTCGAGGTTCCGGAGGGCCCGACGCAGCTCCGGCATCACGTCCGGGTCGAGCTCGACGGCGTGCACCAGCCTCGCCCTCTGCGCCAGGAAGGCCGTGAGGAAGCCCCGGCCCGGCCCGATCTCGAGCACCACGTCGTCCCCCTCTACCCCCTCGGCGACTATGCGGGCTGTGTTCGGGTCCTTGAGGAAGTGCTGGCCGAGGCGCTTCTTCGGCGGGTTCGCGCGGGCGGGCACCTGGGAGCTTCAGACCTCTAGCGGCAGGCCGAACAGGTTGCGCGCGTTGCGGGCGGTGAGGGTAGCGAGCTCCTCCTCCCCGACGCCGAGGCGTGCGGCGACGAAGCGGGCGGTGTGGACGACGTTCTTCGGCGCGTTCCTCTGGCCGCGCACGGGCCGCGGGCTGAGGTAAGGGGCGTCCGTCTCGACGAGGAGCCTCTCGCGGTCCATCAAGGGTACGGCGTCGGCCGTCTCGCTGTTCACGTAGGTAACGTTGCCGGCGAGGCCGACGTAGTAGTCGCGCTCCCTCGCCTCCCCGACCTCGCGCGCGCCCCCCTCGAAGCAGTGCAGGACGACAGGGACCCGGGCGCTCCCGAGAAAGGCCATCGTGTCCGGGAAAGCCTCGCGCGAGTGGATCACCAGCGGCAGGCGCGTGTCGTTGGCGAGCGAGATCACGTCCTCGAAGAGCGCCTTCTGCGCCTCGGGCGTCGCGTAGCCCCTGTAATAGTCGAGCCCGACCTCCCCGAGCGCCACGATCCCCGGCGACTCCGAGAGCTCGGCGAGCGCCTCGAGGTCGGCCGCCGTGTAGCTCCCGGCGTTGTGGGGGTGTATACCCGCCGTCGAATAGACGTTGGGCAACACCGCCGCGAGCTCAGCCCCCCGCTTCGAGTCCTCCACGTCCGTGCCGACGTTGACAACGGCTCCCACCCCGGCCTCGGCCGCCTCCCTCACGGCCTCCTCAGGCGAGACCTCCAGCCGCAAAAGGTGCGTGTGCGAGTCCACCAGCATAAAGGTTGCCTCTCCCGGCCGGTTACGCCAGGCATTATAGAGGCGCCGCGCATCCGGCGACAGCGTCCTAGGAACCGACGAGACGGTCGTAGATCTCGGCCCGCCTCCGGCCCGACTCTTTAGCGGCCCGCGCCGCCGCCCGCGAGGGGCTCTCTCCCTCCGAGATATACCCTCGCGCCTGCTCGACCACCTCGTCCAGGCTCGAGACCTCTACCCTCGTCCCGCCCCGGACGACGAGCACGATCTCGCCCCGCGCCCCCTCCGAGAAACGCCGCGACGCCTCCCCGGCGGTCCCCCTGAAGACCTCCTCGTGCAGCTTCGTGAGCTCCCGGCACACCGCGACGGAAGTTTCCTCCGGCAGCTCCGAGAGCGTCCTGGCCAGCCGGTGCGGCGACTCGAAGAGGACGAAGGTGGACCTCTCGCGGGCGATGCGGGCGAGCAGCCCGGTCCGTTCCCTGCCCTTGCGCGGGAGGAAGCCGAGAAAGACCACCGTGTCGGCCGGCAGCCCGGATGCGACGAGCGCCGTGATCGGGGCCGAGGGACCTGGCAGCACCTCCACGTCGATGCCGGCCTCGATGCACGCCGAGACCAGCCGGTAGCCCGGATCGGAGACGAGCGGGGTGCCCGCGTCGGAGACGAGTGCCACGTTCTCCGTGCGCGCCCTCTCGGCCAGCTCGGGAGCGCGGCGGTCCTCGTTGTGCTCGTGGTAGGCGAGGAGGACGTTCTCTATGCCGTGGTGGGCGAGCAAACGCCCCGTACGCCTGGTGTCCTCGCAGGCCACGAGGTCAGCCTCGCTCAAGGCGCGAAGCGCCCGGAGGGTGATGTCTTCGAGGTTGCCGATGGGGGTCGGGACGACTACGAGGGTCACGCCTCAGCTCTCCAGCACGTACTCCCCGGAGGAGGGATCGCGGGCGAGCGCGGCGGCCCCCAGAACGCCCGACTCCGGGCCCAGGGTGGCCTCCTTGATCTCGACGAGGTCCCTCGAAGGCGGGCGGGCGCGCAGGTGTACCTCCTCGCGGGCGCTCTCCAGGATGAGCTCCCCGGCGGCCATAACGCCGCCGCCGACGGCTATCACCTCCGGGTTGAAGATGTTGACGAAGCCCGCGAGCCCGATGCCGAGCCAGCGCCCCGCCTCCTCCAGCACGGAGAGGGCGAGCTCGTCTCCCGCGCGCGCGAGCCTGGTGACGTCCTCGCCGAGTATCTTTCGCTCGGCGGCGAGACGGCCCAGAGCCGAGTTCGGCTTCTCGCTGGCCAGCTCGCGGGCGCAGCGGCTTATGGCGGTGCCGGAGGCGAGGGCCTCGAGGCAGCCGCGGTTGCCGCACGCGCAGCGGGGGCCGTTGGCCTGGAGCGTCACGTGGCCGAGCTCGCCCCCCGCCCCCTGCGCGCCGCGCAGCAGGACGTCGTGGGAGATCACGCCCCCACCGACCCCCGTGCCTAAAGTGACGAAGACGAGGTGGTCCACCTCGCTCCCGGCCCCGAAGCGGAACTCGCCCCAGGCCGCGGCGTTGGCGTCGTTCTCGACGGTGAGGGGGAGGCCGATCCTCGGCTCCAGCTCGTCCTTGAGGGGGATGCCCTCGACGGCGTGCAGGTTCGGCGAGAAGACCACCTTGTTCTCCTGCGCGAGGATGAGGCCAGCCACGGCGAGGCACGCCCCGCCGACCTCGAACCCGTCCTTGACCTCCACGACGGCGCGGGCGATGCTCTCCACCAGGCGCCCGGGCGAGGAGGGCGTCGGGTAGCGCGTCTCCTTGAGGACCCTGCCCTCCGGCGTGACCACGGCGGCGGCGATCTTGGTCCCCCCGACGTCCACCCCGACCGCGTTCAGCCCTGCCTCCAGTCCACGACCTCGAGCTCTGCCTGCCCCGAGTACCGGCTGCGGTAGACCGTGTACGCCGCGTCGAAGGCGCCCTCGGGCAGGCCATCCGGCTCTCCCGCCATCTTCGCCCTGACGCCGCCCTCGAGCCGGAGAAGGTTCATGCCCTCCCAGATCTGGCGCGAGCCCTCTATCTTGAGTCCCTCGGTGACGAAGATAGGGCGGTAGTTGCCGGCTCCGAACGGGGCGAGCTTCTCGTGCCAGTCGAGCAACCCGTTGGAGATCCTGGAGAGCGGGATCTCCGCGTCCACCTCTATGGCCGGGACGAAGACCTCGGGGTTCTCGGCGTGCTGCGCCCTGACCGCCTCATTGACGCCGGCGACGAACGCGTCGAAGTTGCCGGGGTTGACCGAGAGGCCAGCGGCCCTGCGGTGCCCGCCCCACTCCCCCATCAGGTGCCTGACCGTGAAGAGGGCGCCGTAGAGGTCCACTTCGGTCTCCCCGGCGCGCGCCGAACCGCCGTAGGAGCCGTCGGCGCGGCGGTTGAGGATCGCCGCCGGGCGTCCCGTCGCGCCCGCGACCTTGCCCGCGATGAGGCCAGCGAGTCCCCCGGCCTCTTCGGTCACCACTACCTTGAAGTCCTGATCCGGGTCGACCTCCCGCATGGCCTCCTCGACGGCGTAGCGGGTCCGTCGCTGGCGCTCGGCGTTGAGCTGGTTGAGCTCCAAGGCTATCTGCAGAGCCTTCCCCCTGTCGTCGGTGAGGAGCAACTCGAGGGCGGGACGCGGGTTCTTTATCCTCCCGATGGAGTTGATGCGCGGCCCGAGCCTCCACCCGAGGTCCTCCTCGCTCAGCTCCCCCCGCACCCCCGCCGCCTTCACGAGCGCCTCGATGCCTGGCCGCGCCCGGCCCGCCGCCAGCGTCTGGTTCATGTGCTTGATGCCCATCGAGGCGAGCGCCCGGTTGTCCCCGACGAGCGGCGCGATGTCCACGACGGTCCCCACGCTCACCAGGTCGAGGAGCCGTCCCAGGCGCTTCGGGCCGTCGGGATCTCCCATCTCGCGCGCGACGGCCCAGGCGAACTTCCAGGCCACCCCTACCCCCGCGAGCGGGTCGTCCTGGTCCCACAGCTTCGGGTTCAGCACGGCCACCGCAGGCGGGGCCTCCGGCCGGTCTTCGGGCGGGATGTGGTGGTCGGTGACGATGACCTCCATACCGAGCTCGCCCGCCAGCGTCACCTCGGCCCTGTTCGAGATGCCGCAGTCCGCGGTCACCAGCAGGTCCACCCCCTCGGCGAAGAGGTCGCGCACGTAGGGCTCGAGCAGGCTGTACCCGACTTGCCGGACCGGCAGCTTCACTACCAGGTTCTCCGTGTAGCGCGAGAGCGCGATGTACAGGACGGCCGCGGAGGTGATGCCGTCGGCGTCGTAGTCCCCGAAGACGCCTATGCGCTCCCCGCTCCTCACAGCCCGCGCGACCCGGCGGGCCGCGACGCGCCACGCCTCCTCCTCCGGCGCGCGCAGGGTCTTCAACGAGGGGGAGAGGAAGCCCGGAGCCTCCTCGGGCGCGAGGCCCCGGTTCGCGAGCACGCGGGCGCACAAGGGGTCCACCTCCGCCCTCCGGGCAAGCTCGGAGATCAGATCTTTCTCGGGCTCCATGAGCCGCCACCGCGCCAAACAAGCCCTCCCCGACGCAAACAGACTATGCTTCCGTCATTATACAGGGAGCTTCGTCTCGTACTGTCTCATTGTTTAGCGGGAACGGCGCAATACGCCCACCGGAGCGCGGTCCGGGACTCATGCCCTTCTCGACTCGTAGCGGGCTAAGGTCAGCAAGGTCGCAGAGGCAAAGAGCACGACCGCGAGCGGAACGATAAACAGGCCGATGATGGACATCATCCCCAGCACCGCCAGGAACCAGAGAACGATGGCGCAGGCCCAGACGGGGGCTGCTCACCCCGCGAGAGCTCCCACCGCCGCGATCAGGGACAAGATCACGACGGGGCCGGGCCAGTCCAGCAAGGTGGAATCGCCCTCTTCCAGCGTGGCCCGGAGAGCCGATATCGTCCCTGATTCGTGGCTACAGTCCGGGCACCAGGGCTGGCCAATATGGCCGGATCTGCAACTCCCTGACTCGTAGCTGTAGGTGGGAACGAACAGCATCAGGGCGACGGCCCCGACCGCGAAAACCGGTGAGATCAACCCGAGAAACGTGCCGGCCTTCGCCATGACCCTTCCGGACGTCCGCAGAGCGTTTTCCGGTAGCATAACCCCGCCTCAGACGAGCGGGCTCAGGTTGGCCAGGACCCGCTCGACCACCTTGGCCGGCAGGGGTCGCCCCTCCCACTCTTCGAGGGTCAGTTCCCTGGCGTTCGTCTTATCCAGCTCGAACATGCGCTCCATCTGGGCGGCGAAGCGCTCCGAGTAGACCTCCAGGTTTATCTCGTAGTTCCCCAGCAGGCTGTAGCGGTCTATGTTGGCCGAGCCGACCGTGGACCAGACGCCGTCTATGGTGGCGGTCTTGGAGTGGATCATGATGTGCTTGTAGCGGAAGATCCTCACGCCCGCCGACAAGAGCTCGTGGTAGTGGCGCCTGCCGAGCCAGTCGGCTGTGACGTGATTGGAGTGCTCGGGCAGGAGGACCTGGACGTCCACGCCCCTCCTCGCCGCGTCGGCGAGGCCCGCGCGCATGGCCCTGTCCGGGATGAAGTAGGCGTGGGTGAGGTAGATATGTGAGGTGGCCCGGTCTATGGCCTCGAGGTACATAGCCCGGATCGGGAAGATCCGCATGTAGGGGTCGTTGCGGTGGAAGACGGCGCTCGGGTCCCACGAGCGCTCTCCGGAGTGTGCCAGCTTCGGGAGATCCTGGGTGCGGTGGGCGTTCCAGAAGTCCACGAAGTCGTTCTCGACCTCGCGGGCCCCCAGCCCGCGGACCTCGACATGCGTGTCGCGCCAGCCCGCCGCGTAGAGCGAGCCGATGTTGTAGCCGCCGAGGAAGGCCACCCGCCCGTCCACGGCCATCAGGTGCTTGTGGTACCTGAAGAGGTTGCGCGGGTTCACCAGGTTCTCTGGTCCCCACAGCGGCCTGAAGTGGAGGGCGTGTATCTCCTCGGGGAACCGCTTGAAAGAAGGAGGGACGACGACGTTCGCGAGCCCGTCGAAGATCACGCAGACCGTGACCCCCTCCCGCGCCTTCCTGGCGAGGGCCTCCACGAAGCGGCGACCTACCTCGTCGCCCTTCCAGATGAACGTGCCGACGAAGATCTTCTCCTCGGCGTTCTCGATCTCTCCAAGCATCGCCTCGTAGAGCCGGACCCCGTAGGGGTGGAGCTTGAGGGTGGTGCCCCCCGGCTCCAGCTCGACCTCGGGCCCTTCAGCCCACGGGAACCCCTCGCGCGGCCCCTGACGGCGCTTGCGCAGCTCGTCCATCACCCCCAGGACGACGAGCAAAAAAACCTGCAACGCCGCCAGCGCTCCGAAGGCCCTCAGGCCCAGCCTGCGCAGATGCGAGAGAGTCAACATGCGGGCGATTATATTGCAGGGGCGGTCCGCCAAGCGCCCCTACGCCCTAGCGGCGGCGCATGCGGGAGACGAAGGCCTTACCCTCGTCGAGGGCGCGGCGCCGGATCTCGGCCATCTCCCTCTCGCCGACCTTCTGGCCGCCGCGTTCGAAGTAGAGGATGGTGGCGCGGCCCATGGCGATGGTGCCGGCGTAGCCGATGGCCCCGGCGGCGGCCCAGCCCCCGACGGGCACCAGCTTCACGGCCTGCCGGGCCAGCGCCCGCAGCCCGAACCCGGCGGCGAGCACCCCGAGGAGCTCCCGCGCCCGCTCCATCGAGAGCTCCTCGCCGTAGGCGGCGGCTATGTTCAGCACCATCCGGGCCTGGTTCGCGGTCATGACCGGCATGTCCGCGCCGGGTATCGGCAGCGCCCCGACTACGGCGTTCTGGCGCGCGTTGTGGCGGATTATCTCCTCGCAGACCGCGCGCCGAAACGGCGGGTAGCCCTTCGCGAGCGCGACCAGGTAGTCGTCGTCCAACGCCCTGACGACGCGGGCGGTCAACTCCTCGAGGTCGACGCCACCGCCGGAGAGCGGCAAGGGCACCTCCCCCGGCTCCTCGACAGCCTTCCCGGAGAGCGTGAGAGCATTATCGGAGACGGCGAGGATGATCTCCGCCCCCTTCGCCCCCCTCTGCGCGCCGAGGAGATCCGAGACCTCGGCCGCCCGCGGCGAGTCCCCGACTACCGCCAGCGTCGCCTGCTCTCGCGCCGCCTTGCGCGTCTCGTTGAACACCTTGTAGAGGTTCCTGAGGCCCATCGAAGCTCGCCTTCCTCCCGCTCTTCCAGCTCCAAGCGGGCATGTTAAATTGATTCTGGTCCTTTTTCAGATATATTACGTGCAGGCTACAGAAGGGTTTCAGACCTGGACAACCCCGGTGAAAGCTTGCAGCCCCAACGCGACCTGCGGGACATCGAGGAGATTCAGGAACTCTTTGAGGCCGGCCAGGAGACCGGCACGCTGGAGTCCAGCGAGGTTCTCGACCTCTTGCAGGAGGTCGACCTCTCGACCGACGAGATCCAACAGGTCTACGGGCTTCTGCGCGAGCACGGCGTCGAGATAGTAGACACGGGCTTCCTGACAGAGACCATGGGCGAGGAGGAGGACGTCCAGCTCGTCGAGGAGGTGCTCGAAGGCGACCTCAAGAGCCGCTACACAGGGGACGCTGTCCAGATGTACCTGGACGAGATCGGCAAGACCCCCCTCCTCACCAAGACCCAGGAGGTCTACCTGGCGCGGCGCATCGAGCGCGGCGACAGGCGCGCGAAGGCGCACCTGACCAAGGCGAACCTGAGGCTCGTCGTCTCCATAGCCAAGAAGTACGCCGGCCGCGGCGTCTCGCTCCTCGACCTCATCCAGGAGGGGAACATAGGGCTCATGCGGGCCGTCGAGAAGTTCGACTACCGCAAGGGCTTCAAGTTCTCCACATATGCTACGTGGTGGATAAGGCAGGCCGTCACGCGCGCCATAGCGGACAAGGGGCGCACCATAAGGGTCCCGGTCCACATGGTCGAGAAGATCAACAAGTACTACAGGATCCAACGTGCTCTCGCCGCCGAGCTGAACCGCGACCCGACCGACGAGGAGGTCGCCCGCCTCATGGAGGTGGAGGCCGAGGAGATCGTGCGCATCCGGCGCGTGAGCCGGCGTTCGATCTCGCTCGAGACCCCGGTCGGCGAGGACCACTCCTCGGAGCTCGGCGACTTTATAGCGGACGAGGAGTCCGAGAGCCCCCACGACCTGGCGAAGTCTTCACTGCTCAAAGCCCGCATGCGCGAGGCCCTCAACGGCCTCCCTGAGCGCGAGAGGATGGTGCTCGAGTACCGCTTCGGCCTCACCGGCGGCCAGCCCAAGACGCTCGAGGAGGTCGGCGAGCGCTTCGACGTTACCCGCGAGCGCATCCGCCAGATACAGCTAACCGCGCTCGCGAAGATAAAGAGCAGCCCGCACGCGGCGGGCCTGCGGGATCTGCTCGACTAGGCTTCAGGAAAATCGAATGTTGAGGAGCAGACGGGGCCGCGCCAAAGGATCTCTGTGACGCCGCAAAGCTGGGACGCTGATTGTATCTGGCCGGTTTTGGTGCGCCGCTACCCAGCCAGATAGACCTTACTTATTCTCTTCCGGGACCCGACGTCCGGTCCCGCTCTCCGATATCGTCTTCGCCCTCGCCCTCGGGGCGGTTCGGGTTGCGCCTGGCGGCCTCGCCGAAGACGCGGATCAGGATCGGGACGGCGATGATCAGGACGACCACAAGGATGATGAGGGATACGATGGCGAAGCTCACGGGCTATCCCTTCTCGCGAGGATAAAGGCCGCCGGGTCTCTCCCGACGGCCTTATGGTACCCGATAAGTGCCCAGACGAACCGCGAGGCTTGCGCCGCTAGCGGCTCGGGCTCTGGGCGCCGGGGCCGCCGAACTCGCCCCGCTCGACGATCCTGGCGAAGTTTTCGAGGTCCTCGCTGAGCATCCGCTCGGGGTTCGAGATGACGTTCGCGGCGACCTCGCCGATCTTGCCGCCGGGCGGGTCTGCGTAGTTCATCGTGACGTCTATGCGGGTGCGGCCCGGGGAGACCTCCTCGAAGCGCGCCTCGCCGCTGGTCATGACCTCGCCGTCTACCGTGTTCCATCCGATGCCGCGGCCCGGGTCCATCTCGGTGGTCCTGGCATCGAACTCGACGCTCTTGCCCAGGGGCCCCTTCACCTTCCAGTGGCTCGTGTCCTGGCCCGTCATCCGGACCTCCTCGACGTTTTGCATGAAGTTCGAGAAGTTCTCGAAGTTGGACCAGTAGCTGAAGACGTCCTCCAGC
>DATACV010000211.1:0-9202 GCA_036258875.1 Rubrobacteraceae bacterium | reverse complement strand
TAGTGCAAGCCGGCTACGAGGTGCGTCTCGGCGCCCGCGCCTCGAGCGATCTGCGTTGGGTCTCCACCCTCGACGCCGAGCGCGTGCCGCTCGACGTGAGCGGTAACCCGCAGAACATCTCCCGGGCCGTGCAGCGCGTGGACACCATCATCCACGCCGCGGGGATAACCCGGGCGCGGCGGGCAGGGGACTACTACGCGGTCAACGCGGACGGTACCAGGAGGCTCGCCGCCGCCGCGCTCCGGGCGGGGGTAAGACGCTTCGTCCTGGTCAGCAGCCTCGCCGCCCGCGGCCCGGACCGCCGCGGCCACCCCGAGAGCGACTACGGCTGGAGCAAGCTGGCGGCCGAGAGGCACCTCCGCCCCTTCAAGGACAGGATGGAGACCGTAGTCCTCCGCCCGGCGGCCGTCTACGGCCCCCGGGACACCGACCTCCTGACGCTGTTCAAGCTCGCGCGTGCCGGCTGGCTGCCGGTGCCCTCGCACGCAGGGCCCTTGCAGCCCCTTTACGTCGAGGACGCGGCCCGGGCCGTCCTCGCCGCGGCGCGCGAGCCTGCCGGTTTCGGCCCCTTCCCGGTGGCGGAGAACGGGCGCTACTCCTGGCCTGACGTGATAGCCGGGCTGCGGAAGGTCTTCGGGCGTCCGGTGCGCGCCGCGCGATTTCCCGCGGCGGCGTTCGTGCTGGCCGGGCGTGCGGCGGAGATGACGGCGAGGGCGTTCTCCGCGGTCCCGGTCTTCGACGAGCGCCGGGCGCGGGACCTGGCGCTGAACTCCTGGACCTGCGACGTATCCGAGACCGAGGAAGCCCTCCGATGGCGGGCCGGGGTCCCGCTGCCGGAGGGTCTGGGGCGCACCGCCTCGTGGTACGGGCGCGAGGGGTGGCTTGGTATGATGAAATCTCGATGAGCACGGGCGAGCGCAGACCCGAGATCCTCTTCGCCACCATAGCCGCCGGGGGCGGGCACGTGGCGGTCGCGCGCGCCATGGCCGAGGCCATAGAGCGCCACTACCCGGGGCGCTTCGAGCTGCGTGTCTCTGACTACATGAAAGAGGTGGGCGCCAGGAAGGTGACCGACCTCGACCGGTTGCACAAGGACATCTGGCGCTTCATGCTGCGCTACCCGATCCTGGCGCGGACGAGCCAGCGCGTCATGGACGCCTTCCCGCGCCTCACCATCGCGGCCCAGCGGCGCCTCGTGCGGGGCTTCGCCCGCGCCGCGGCGGATGACCTGAGGCGCGATCCCCCACAGCTCATCTTCTCCAACCACGGCCTGATGACGGCGGGGCTGGCCGAGGCCAAGCGCATCGGCGGCCTCGAGGTCCCCATGCTCAGCTTCGCCAACGAACTGGTCGGCATCTGCTCCTACTGGGCCGACCCCCGCGCCGACCGCATAGTCGTGCCCTCCGAGCAGGCCCGCCGCGACCTGATGCGTTTCGGCGTGCCCGAGAGCAAGCTGACGTTCGTCGGCTTCGGCTACCCGGTCCGCCAGGCCTTCCTGAACGCGCCCCCCAAAGCGGAGGCCCGCGCGCGTCTGGGGCTCGAGGAGCGCTTCACCTGCCTTCTCTCCTCCGGCGGCGAGGGCGTCGGGAGGAACCAGCGCGAGCTGGTGCGGGCGCTGCTCGGCTCGGAGGTCCCGTTACAGGTAGTGGTCGTCGCGGGCAGGAACGAGCGGCTGAAGGAAGAGCTGCGGGCGCTCGGGACGGGAAGGAACCTGCTCAGGATCGAAGGCTACGTCGAGGACATGGCCACCTACCTCGCCGCGAGCGACGTCTTCGTCGGCAAGGCGGGGCCGGCCTCGGTCTACGAGGCGATCGTAGTAGGCCGTCCCGCGCTCGTCACCGGCTACGCGGGGCTCAACGAGGTGGGCGTCGCCCGGCTCGTCGAGGAGAAGGGCCTGGGACGCTACGTGAGAGGGCCGGCGCAGCTTCTCGAAGAGGTCAGGCGTTACGCCCTCGACCCTGCGCTCTTGGAAGAGGTCGCGGCGAGGTGCCGCCGGCTCGAGCCAGCCGCCGCCAGCGAGCGGCTCGCCCACTACGTGGTCCGCTATGCCGAGCTCGGCGAAGACGCCGCCTAGAGGATTCGGCGAGAGCCGGGGCGGGGTGGCGCGGGCGATCCTGGTCTTCGCGCTGGGGCTCGCGCTCGGGTTCGCCGGACTCTATCTGGTGGCGGGCGACGAGATCTTCAGGCTCGAGACCTACAGGGTGCGCGACCCGAGCCTGCTCGTAGCGGCGCTCTGCGTGCTCGCGTTCGTCGCCGAGTGGTTCGTAATGGACCCGGCGAGGATCTGGCTGCTCTGCCGCAACCAGCGGATACCGCTCCCCTTTCGCACGGCCATCCTCGTACACCTAACCTCCATGTTCGTGGCCTCCGTGACCCCGGGCAACGTCGCCGTCGGCCCGGCGGTCGCCCTCGCGCTCAGGCGCCTCGGCGTCCCGTTCGGGAAGGGCGTCGGCGTCGCGATCCAGGTCTTCATCTTCGACATGATCTTCTTCGCCTGGGCCGTCCCCCTGAGCCTCGGGTACCTGATCTACTCCGACACCCTCCGTCTCCCCCCGGGCCCCGAGTTCGCGGCCTTGGCGATCTCCGCTCTAGCTATCGCCGGCGCCGTGCTCTTGAGCCGTTATCCGCGCCCCGTAGTGCGCCTGATCCTGGCGGCGGCGAGATGGCCCTATCTGAGCCGGTTCGCCTCCCGGCTGCGCGGCATGGCGCGCGACTACTACCGCAGCGCGATAGCCTTCAAGAACATGGCCCTCTCCACGTGGCTCGCGATCAACGTGGTGGTCGCCGCGGGCTGGTTCAGCGGCTTCGTCCTCTTCTGGCTGCTGCTGGAGCTATACGGCGTCGAGACCGATCTGCTCGCCAACCTCGCGATCGTGACGAGCGTCACCCTCGTCGCGCACCTCTTCCCGACGCCGGGGGGATCCGGCTTCATGGAGGCCGCGCTGGGCCTCAGCGTCGGGGCGGGCGGCGGGGCTGCGGCGGCGCTCCTGATCTGGCGCCTCGCGTCCTACCACGCGATCTTCCTTCTCGGTCCACCCGCGGCCTGGCTCCTCTACCTCTCGAAGCCGGTGAAAAGGGACGGCGGCGAATCTTGAGAGAGCAGCTCCTCGAAGCCCGCCTCGTCGATCACCGGCACGCCCAGCTCCCTCGCGCGGGCCAGCTTCGAGCCTGCCTCCTCGCCGGCGAGCACGTAGTCGGTGCTCTTGCTTACCGAGGAGGTGAAGGTGCCGCCCGCAGCCTCGAGCCTCTCGACGAACTCGCCGCGCGGGCGGCTCAGGGTGCCGGTGATGACCATCCTCTTGCCAGCGAGCGGGCCGTCGGTGGGACTCGTGCTCACCCTCTCGAAGTCGAGGCCGGCCCGCATGAGGCGCTCGACCAGGTCGCTGTTGTATTCGAGGGCGAAGTACTCCGCGACCGCCCTGGCGACTACCCCGCCGACGCCCTTGATCTCGACGAGCTGCTCCGCGGTAACGCCGCGCAAGAGGTCCTCGCCGCTGAAACGCTCGGCTATTAGCTCCGCCGTCACGGAGCCGACGTGCCGGATGCCAAGCGCGAACAGGACGCGGGGGAAGGGCTGCTCCTTGCTCCTCTCGATGCCCCGGACGAGGTTCTCCGCGCTCTTCTCGCCGAAGCCTTCGAGGGGAGATATCTGATCTGCCCTCAGATCGTAGATATCGGCGGGGTCCTTTATCAGGCCGAGGTCGAAGAAGCGAGTAGCTACCTTCTCTCCGAGACCCTCTATGTCCATCGCGCCCTTGGAGGCCCAGTGGATGATGTGCTCGAGCGCCTGCGCCGGGCAGCGGGCGTTGACGCAGCGCGTGACTGCCTCGCCTTCGGGCCGTGAGACCGGCTCCCCGCAGACCGGGCAGTGGGTAGGCATCCGGAACTGGTACTCGTCGCCGTCGCGGTCCTCCGGGACGGGACGGACTACCTGCGGGATCACATCCCCAGCCCGCTCGACGACGACGGTGTCGCCGATGAGGATGCCCTTCTCCTTTACGTAGTCCTCGTTGTGCAGCGTGGCGCGCGAGATCGTCACCCCGCCGATGTTCACCGGCTCCAGGAGGGCCTGCGGCGTCAGCGCCCCGGTCCGCCCGACGTTGACTATGACGTCGAGCAAACGGGTACGGCCCGCGAGCGGCTCGAACTTGTACGCTATCGCCCAGCGCGGAGCCCTCGCAACCGTCCCCAGGGCGCGCTGCTGCTCCCGCGAGTCCACCTTCACGACGACGCCGTCGATCTGGTACGGCAGCGTCTCCCGCTCGGCAGCCCTCCGCTCGCACTCTTCGATCACGGTCTCTATCGAGTCGTGTACCAGGTGGGGGTTCGCCCGCAGCCCGTAGCGCTTGAGGGCGTCGAGCATGGCGGAGTGGCTCTCGAACAGCTCGCCGCCCTCCCCGACGCCGTAGAGGAAGATGGTCAGGGGCCTCGCCGCCGTGATCCTGGAGTCAAGCTGCCGGATGGCCCCCGCGGCGGCGTTGCGGGGGTTGGCGAAGGGGGGCTTCCCCTCGGCCTCCTGCCGCCTGTTCAGCTCCTCGAAGTCCTCGATCTTCATGAAGACCTCGCCGCGCGGCTCGAGCACCCCGGGCGGCTCGTCGTCGAGCCTGTCTGGTATGGCGCGCACGGTCCTCAGGTTCTGGGTGACGTCCTCGCCGACCACCCCGTTGCCGCGCGTCGCCCCCCGCACGAACCTACCGTCCTCGTAGCGCAGCGAGACCGCGAGCCCGTCTATCTTGAGCTCGGTGACGTAGCGGGGCTCCTCGTCGGGACCGAGGAGCCGCCTGACGCGGACGTCCCACTCCCTCAGATCCTCGGTCTTGCGGGCGTTGGCTAGAGAGAGCATCGGGACGGCGTGGCGGACCTCCTCGAAGCCCTCGAGCGGCTCGCCGCCCACTCGCTGGGTGGGGGAGTCGGGGGTGAGGAGCTCTGGGTGCTCGGCCTCGAGGGCTTCGAGCTCCGCGTAGAGGGCGTCGTACTCGGCGTCGGAGATCTCCGGCGAGTCATCTATGTGGTAGCGGCGGTTGTGGTAGCGGACCTGCTCGCGCAGATCCTCGATCCTGCCCCGCACGTCCACGCCCTCGGCCACGCGAGGATTATACGCGCGGGCGCCCGCCGCCCCAAGAGGCCTTATCCGCCCACGCTCCGTACCTCCCAATCGAGCTCCCTGCCCTCCTCGTCTACGAAGGAGAAGTCCTTGCCCTCGGGGTCGAGCTCCCGGATCACGGCCACGGCGTAGGGGTAGGTGAGGGCCTGGGTCAGGATCGCGCCCCGCTGCGGCTCCTTCAAGGAGAGCCGTACGGTCACGGCATCCCCTTCGAGGCGCGCGGACCGCACGGACATCGAGTACCCGCCGGTCGGCTTCTCTCCCCAGTAGGCCGCGAGGTACGTCCCGCTCCCCTGATCGGGGACGTTCGCGCCGATGGCCTCAGACAGCGCGGTCGCGGAAGGGGCAACCACCGCCCGCGGACGCCGCGTCCCCTGTCCCGTCTGGTCGGAGGAGATCCGCTCCACCCGAAGGTCGCGCGGCTCCTCGGAGGCGCCGCTCGCCTCAGGAGGCTCCTCGGCTGAGGGCTCGCCGCCGGAGCAGCCCGCGACGAGCAACAACAGCACCACCAGTCCCACGCGTACCATGCCGGGCGATCTTATCACCCGCCGTCGAGGGGCCGCGAATGCGACCAAAGTCTTACGAGAACAGCGGTCCTTCTCCCGATGCGCCCGCTGCTGCCCGCGGCTTTACTTGAGGCACAGAGGCCCGAACTAAGGAGGCAAGACGATGAGTAACGCGAAGGCGAGGGAGAAGGCAACCAACAGCACGCTCGCCGGCGTGAACCTGGTGGTCCCGCGGCGCCGAGCGTAGGCGGAGCAGGGATCGAGACGGGCTAAAGGGGTATCACGGCGATGTACGTGCTCAAAGAGGTAGAGGCGCGGCGCGAGCCGCTCGAGAAGACCACCGACAGGCGCCCTTCCACGCACCGAAACGGGGCAGCCCGGCCCGGCGCCTGCTTGCGCCTGGTGCGCGTCCCCGGGGGCTTCGCATACGTCGCGGACGAACCCGCGACCAGCGAGGCGTAGCAGAACTCGCGTAGGGGGCGCTTCGCGAAGCGCCCCCTACACGGACCGCCCCTGCGTCAGACGCGGTCCCCGTAGTGCTCGTGGACTGCCGCGTCGAACTCGCCTGAGAGGGGCTGCATCTCCGGGGCGGACTCGACGGTCTCCCCGTCGAACGGCACGGAGACACTCTCGTCGTGGGCGTCGACGGTTATGTCCTCGGCAGGGATCGGCCTTCCGTCCACGATTACGTATTTCAGGACGTCGCTGGGGGCGTCGTAGACGGTGTCTTCGACCCGCCCGATCTCGGCTCCTGAGGCGTCGTAGACGGCATAACCTTCCATCGCCGCGTAAGGGTTGTCGGCCCGATCGTCCCTTTCTTCGACCATCCTACCTCCGGTAGCGTGGGCGCGTTTATGTGCGTATGATACTCCGAACGTGAACGGTAGAGTTAGTCATCGGCGCAGCGCCCGGAGCCTCAAGGCGTTCTCGCTGCTGTACCTCGCGCTTGTCGTCGCCTCGCTACTTCTGGTGCACGGCGCCTCTTACGAGCCGGCTGTATCGTTTATCCTGCTCTACCTGGCGGTCTCGGTGGGGGTAACAGCGGCGGTGGCGTTGCTGCTGCTGCCCACTGCCCAGTTCTCCGCCGAGTTCTGCACCGGGGCGTACGCGCTCTACGCTGCGCTCGTCGCCATGATGGTCTTCTTCTCCGGCGGGGTCTCCAGCGAGCTGTACGTGCTCTTCTTCCCGCTGCTGTTGGCCTCGGCGCTGCACGGGTCCCGGAGGATAACGCTCGCCGCCCTCTTCGCCGCCCTCTTCTGCTACGCGCTTGCGGTGATGCCGGGTCTGCTCAACGACACGACCGACAACGAGGCCGCGGCGCTGGTCTTCTACAGGCTGGGCGCAGTGGGCCTGACGGGCGTCTTCCTGGTCTCGGTGGCGCGCTCTTTTTTTAGCGCCGAGGAGACCGAGGACTACGCGACCGACGAGGACGGCTCGATGCTCCTGGGGACGGTCGAGGAGGAGCTCGCGGCGCGCAGGGGGGTGCAGGTCGGCGTCATCCTGGTCGACCCGGGGCGCAGGGTCGAGGACGTGGAGTTGCTCCTCGAGAGGGTCAGGGCGCGCATCGGGGAACCCATCTTGCTGGGAGAGGGCACCGTCTTCGGGGTGGTTCTGAGCGGGGTGGACGACCGGACCGTCGAGAGCGCGGCGAGGCGCGCTCTGGCGGCGGCGAGCTCGCTCGGGGCCGAGGAGACGCGGGCGGGGGCGGCGATCTACCCGCGCGACGCCCGCTCCGCCGAGGACCTGCTGGTGGCCGCGGGGCAGGCGCTCGAGGCAGCGTTCGAGGTCGAGTCCCCGAGCTCCATAGTGATGGCCGGCAGGGGCACACCGCGCGCCGAGCGGCGCTACCGCGCCGCCCGGTAGAGCACGCTCAGGCTGACGCCTTCGCTCGTCAGCACGCTTCGGCCCGGCTTCGCCAGTCCTCGCTTTCAGCTTTCAGCTTTCTCCGCTCGGGCCTCACCCGGCTGCGCTAGACGCGCGGGAGCGGCGAACCGTGGCGCGGTGGCTGACAAGCCCGCGAAGCGCCGTGCTGACGAGTCCCCTGAAAGGGGACGTGCTGAGAGCCTGCGAAGCAGGCGTGCTAGCGAGGGCGAAGCCCGAGCGTGCTGAAACCCGCACAAGGGGCGCTACGTACCGATGCTATAATCGGCGGCGTATTGCAGTCATCTTGCCGGGGGTAGGCGGCGTACTATGGGTAGATTTTTCAGGGCGATCCGCGGTTTCTTCGGGCGGCTACTCTCCGGGGTGGAGCAACGCAACCCGGAGATACTGCTCGAGAACGCCGTCCAGGACGAGCTTAACAACCTCAAGAAGCTCCAGGTGGCCGCGGCGCGCACGATGGCCTACGAGAAGATGCTGACCAACGACGCGGCGACCAAGCAGAAGGTGGTGGCCGCCAAGGAGCGGCAGGCCCGCGAGCTCGCCGCCAGGGGACAGCGGGAGGCGGCGATCGAGGTAGTCCAGCAGAAGCAGGAGGCCCAGACCTCCCTGGCCGAGATAGAGGGCCGCCTCGAGGAGGCCCGCCAGAACTCCGAGGAGATGGAGCGGGCCTTCCGCGAGCAGGAGCGCCGCTACAACGACGTCGTGCGCGAGCGGGCCGCCCTCATGGAGGAGCACCAGCGCGCCCGCGCCCTGCGCACCGCCAACGAGGCCCGCTCGAGCGTCTCTCTATCCGACTCGTCGAGGGACCTGGAGAGGGCGAGACAGGCGATCCGGCAGTCCTCCTACGAGGCCCAGGCCGTCGGCGAGCTCGGCACCAGCGAGACGGAGCGCCAGATCGCCGCCGCCGAGGTGGACATAAAGCGCCTCGACGCCGAGCGGGAGCTCGAGATGATGGAGCTCCAGATGGGCCTGCGCGACGCCGAGTCCCTCGAGACCGCGCCCGCAGAGCAGGCCAGCGAAGAGGTGCCCGCCGAGCAGCCGGCCGAGGCGGAGCCCCCGCCCGAGGAGGAAGAGAGATCCCGTGGCTAGAAGAAAGAGCGGCACGCAACTCCTGATGCGCCTGGCCCCCTTCGGGGCGTTCGCCGGGTTCGGGACGGTGGCGTTCGTGGGGGATGCCTACTCCCTCGCGGCGATCCTCGGCGCCGGCGCGTTCGTCACGGGCAGGCGGCTCTTTGACCGGGAGGGCAACAGGCGCAAGGAGCTGTGGCGCGCGGTACGGGAGAACGAGCGGGAGCTGGGACGGGTGGCGCGCGAGGACCGCATCGCCGCGCCGCAGATGAAGCGCCTCGTCTCGCTCCAGAGGGGTTTGCTGGAGAGTTGGGAGCTGCTGCCCGAGGAGTACAGGCCATTGCTGGACGAGGACGTCTTCAGCATCGTCGGCGAGGTCGAGGGCACGGCCCGTCTCGCCAGGCGGCGGGCGGCCCTGAGGAGGCACCTGGAAAGCATCGACAGGCGTGAGATCTCGCGCCGCATCGAGGGTCTGGAGAGCGACCTCGCGGGGCTCGAGGAAGGCTCGCCGTTGAGGGCGCCGTTCGAGAGCGCCCTGCTCGGGAGGCGCGGGGAGCTCGACTCCTACGAGGACATCCTCGACGGCATCAGCATGATCAACGCCCAGCTCGAGGGCGCGGAGAGCTTGCTCGGCAACCTGCGC
>DATACV010000210.1:0-8576 GCA_036258875.1 Rubrobacteraceae bacterium | reverse complement strand
GCGGCCACCCTCGGTCTCTCGGTCTGCTACGACGTGCGCTTCCCCGAGCTCTACCGTCTCCTGGCGTTGCGCGGCGCGGAGGTCCTGGCGGTCCCGGCGGCGTTCACCTTGCAAACAGGCAAGGACCACTGGGAACTCCTGCTCCGGGCGCGGGCTGTGGAGAACCAGGCGTTCGTGGTCGCGCCCGCGCAGTGGGGCCGGAAAGCCGACGGGCGCTGGACCTACGGGCGGTCCATGATCGTGGACCCCTGGGGCACGGTCCTCGCCACTTGCCCCGACCGCGACGGCTACGCCCTCGCGACGCTCGACCTCGACTACCTTGACCGCTTCCGCTCCGAGTTCCCTGCGCTCGCCAACCGCCGGCCCGAAGCCTACGACTGGTAGCACGCTCCGCCCTTCGGCAGCTTTCAGCACGCATCTGCCCTTGCGGGCCTCGCTCGCCAGCATCTCAGCTTGTCCTTCCGCTCGGGCCCTGCCCGGGCGTGCGAGGCGCAACCACTGCGGATGGCGCACCAGGCCGCGGCCACGGATGACTTGCTGAGCGGCTGACGAGCAAGGGCGAAGCCCGAAGCTTGCTGACAAGTCCCCTGAAAGGGGACGTGCTGAGAGCCTGCGAAGCAGGCGTGCTGAAAGGCGCGAAGCGCCGCGCTGCCTGCCTTAACGTACCACCAGCCCCACGAGGCTGAGTATTCCTACGGAGATGAGCACGGGGGGTAGCGCCGCCCTGGTTATGTCGCCCTCGCGCCCGAGCAACCCCGTCGCCGTTGCGGCAAGGATGACGCGCTGCGGCGCCAGCAGGCTCGCGTGGCTGCCCGAGACGTTCTGCGTAGCGGCGGTGAGGGGCTCCGAGACGCCCAAACCCCGGGCCGCCTCGACCTGAAGCGGCATGAAGAGGGCGTTGGAGGCCGCGTTGGAGCCGGTGAGCCACCCGCCGAGAGCGCCAACGACGGGGGCGACGGCCAGGTAAAGCCCCCCGAACGCCGTCGCTCCCGTCGCCAGAAGAGCCGCCGCCCCGGAGCTCGCGACAACCTCTCCAGCGAGGACGAAGGTGAGCACGGCGCCAGCCGTCGGCAGCCACTGCCGGAGGGTCGCGAGCAGGGAGTCGCCGAGATCCCGCCCCCCGAGACCGAGCAGCGCCGCCGCGAACGCGCACGAGAGGAGCAGCGGCAGGCCCGGTCCCGCGAAGACCGGACCGAGGCTCTGGGTGAGATCCCTCAGGAAGCCCGACCCGTGTGCCGCCAGCAGCAGCGCGAGCAGGAAGGCGTAGGGGAGGAGCGCCCGGACCGGCACACCGAGGCCGCGGAGCCGTCGCCTCCGCACCCCGAGGAACCCGGCAGTCGCCGCCATACCGCCTAGAGCGCCAGAGAGCTCGGGCACCGTGTACGCGCTCGCGAGCAGGGTGAAAACGCCCGCGAGGAGCCCGAGGAGAGTCCCCTCGACGCCGTGCCGCCTGACCCCCGCCCACCCGCCGGCGAGCGCTGCGGCCGAGAGGGCGTAGACGGGGAAGAGCGGGAGGCTCAGGAGCGCGCTCCAGTCCGAGAGCGAGGCGAAGCTCATCCCCGAGAGGTCGGCCCCGATCACGGTCCCCACCCCCAGAGCCCCCCAGGGCACCGCGCACTGGCCCCAGCTCGAGAGGACCGCCGCCCGCAGCGGCGAGAACCCGGCCGCGAGCAAGATGGGGGCGCTGATCACCACCGCCACCCCGAAGCCCGTCACGGACTCGAAGAAGGGCGCAGCCCCGATCACAACCCCGACCGCGAGTGCCTCCTTGTCGGGCTCGAGCCCGCCCAGAAAACGCGACACCCCCTCTATGGCTCCGCCTGCAGAGAGCACGTTGAAGAGCAGAAGTCCGCCGAAGAGCACGTAGAGCACGGTCCCCGAGGTGCCAAGACCCTCCGCGAAAGCCGCCGGCAGCCCCGAAGCATCCAACGGCGGCCACGTCAACGCTCCCCCTAGCGCCGCCGCGAGCGCCGCTGCCCCGGCCCACACCGCCGGCAACCTGAGCCAGAGCAGAGCCACCCCCGCCACCACAAACGGCGCCGACGCCACGAGCAAACCTGCCTTATCTACCATGATAAACTTATTTCTACCAAAATGGACGAGGGTACGACAAGTGGTCGTGGCGTCGTGGAGGCGGTCTCCTCCGGGCGGCTGGGCGAGCGTGTCAGGGGTTTACGGCGTGAGCGGGGGTGGACGCTGGAGCTCCTGGCGGAGCGCTCCGGGGTGAGCCGGGCCATGATCTCCAAGCTCGAGCGAGGGGAGAAGAACCCGACGCTCGTGGTCGCGGCGAAGGTGGCGGAGGGGCTCGGGGTGAGCCTCTCGCGGCTCGTCGGCATCGAGGAGAGGAGGCAGGTCGTGGTGGTACCGCGGGAGGGAGGGATGGTCATGCGGGACCCCGAGACTGGCTTCGAGCGGCGGCTTCTCTCCCCGAGCTTCGGGGGGATCGAGTTCATCAGGAACATAGTGCCCGAGGGCTCCACCTCCGGCGAGTTCCCGCCGCACCGCCAGGGCGTCGAGGAGTACGTAGTCGTGGAGAAGGGTCGCCTGAGGGCTGTGCTCGGGGGTGAGGAGCACGTCCTGGAGGAGGGAGACGCCGCGTACTTCGAGGCGGACGTCGCGCACCGCTTCGATAACGTGGGGAAGGGGGAGTGTAGCTACTACCTGGTCATAGACCCGGGGCGCGGGTGACCGCGCCTCAGGAGGCTTCGGGGAGCCGGGCGTCGCGCGCTCTCGATTCGCGGCCCTCGCGATGGCCTCTGTAGTAGTCGAGCCTGTCCGACGGCGCCTCCAGCCGGGAGAGCCGCCGGTTCTCCGTGAAGCAGCACGGCTCCGTGTACCGGCCGTCGTGCCAGCCGTGCCGGTAGGCCGTGCTGCGGTTAGGGGCCTCCGGGCCCATCATCGCTCCGGGACCGGGACGACCTCGGAGCCGCATGCCGGGCACCAGTACACGCCGTCGGGCAGGAGGCGCATCTCCGGGTGGCCGCACTCGCAGGCGTGGCGGCCGGCGGCGTCGGGCAGCTCGATGATCCTCTGCAGCGTCTCCAGGAACGCGCTGCTCAGGAGGCTGCCGCAAGAATAGCAACGGGCCGAGTCGTGCCCGAAGGGCCGGAGCTCGTGCGTCTCGCAGAACGGGCAGGTGAGAGGGTGGGATCTGGTGGCGAACGTGTCTCTCATCCCTTTACCTCTCCGATTACTCGGCCTTACACCAAGAATTATCCATTACGAAGGCTGGTGCGACATCACCCAAATGGGTGAACTTTTTCCGGTTGTTTTTGAGTAGTTGGGTGGTCGGGGGCAGCCGTTTGACCGGCTCGTCAGAGCAAGTAGGCGCCGGTGGAGAGCTGGGCGAGAACGCGCTCGCGCAGGGTGCCCGCGGTGGGCGAGCCGAGCTCCTCGAGGGAGACGAGAAGGTCTCGGGCGCCCACGGGGGCGGGTGTGTTGGTGGGAAGGGTCAGGCGAGAGCCGTCCTCCAGCTCCACCAGTCGCTTGCGGCCACCGCGCTTGCCGCGCTTCGAGCGGTCCTCGCCGGCGACCTCCACGATGTCGAGTGAGTAGTCGATCATGGGGGCGTCGGCGATGGCGCCGCCGACCCCGTATGCGTCGCAGACCGGGTTGAGGTGCAGGATGTACTCAACGTCTATGCCGCCCGAGGCGAAGATCTTGACGTGGCCGAAGCCGTTTCGGTCGAGCTCCCAGCGCACCTCCCGCATCAGGTCGCGGAAGTCGCCGCGGCGGTTGCCCGGCGTGTCGAGCCTGACAGCAAAGATCGAGTCTGGGATCGTGCGGGCGGCGATGAGCGCGCCGAACTTCTCATCGTCGAAGGTGTCTATCAGGATGGTGCGCGGTATATCCCTGGCGATGACCTCGTCGAACGCCCGCGCGGCTTCCGCGGTCGAGCCGAGCAAGAGGGCGAGGGCGTGGGGTAGCGTGCCGGTCGCCGGGATACCCAGTCGCCTGGCGGCGAGCTCGACCGAGACCCCGTCGCAACCGCCGAGGTAGGCCGCCCGCTCTATCATCGGCGTGATCGCGGGGTGCATCCTCCTCGCCCCGAAGGAGATCACCGGCCTCTCGCCCGCGGCGAGCCGGCAGCGCGCGGCCCCCGTCGCCACCCCCGAGGCCTGGCAGAGAAACCCGAGGATCGCCGTCTCGTGCTCTGCGAAGGCCGCGTACGGCCCAGAGAGGGTCAGCACCGGCTCGTTGGGGCGGCAGATCGTACCCTCCGGCACCGCCCGCGCCTCGACCCCCACGTCCTTCAGGAGGTGGGCCACCTCGTCTAGGCCGGCGACCACGAACCACTCTTCCGGGTCGGAGGTCTTGTAGGCGACCTCGGCGTGGACCGGCGTCTCCTCCAGCCCGCGGGAGCGCAGGATCTCCATCGTCCGGTGGAAGTAGACGTCAGCGACCTCGGCCGCCCTGATCTCCTCGTACGAAGCCGTGTTGAAACCGGAACCCCCGGTCCGCGCTCTCTCTCGCTGCAAAGCCGTGAGCCCCTTCCGGTCGATTGCCCGCAGCCTATGATAGCTAATCGGGGCGTTAACAAGTCAACACGGCATTTCGTTGATCGGGAACGTGCCTATTTGCAGGCAAAAAGTAAGGACTTATAGGGCAGCGCGTTACAAGCCCAGTCGCTTGGAGGGAGATAGGGAGGCTGCGCCGCTGTGGAATGCCCGCGGTTGGCCTCCAAGTCTACAGAGCATGCCGTCCCCTTCCAGTCACGGAAAGCGCGTGCCTGGCGCCAGGGACCGTGGTTTGCGGCTCATATAGAATGTCCCCCGATGGACGGCGCCGATCCCACCCGGACCTTCGCGGCCTCCGCCGGCACCCCCTACGCCGCGGAGGCCGCCGCGGATGTCTTCCGCGCCGGGGGCAACGCCGCCGACGCGGCGGTGGCCGCCGCCGGCGCGGTCAGCGTCACCGAGCCTCTCCTCAGCTCCATCGGTGGCGGCGGCTTCGCGCTCGTGCGTTGCCCGACCGGGGAGGCCGAGCTCATCGACTACTACGACGCGATGCCGGGCAAGGGGTTGCCGGAGGAGGCGTTCGGGGCAGGCGGAAGCCCCCAGACCGTCGTCCTCAAGTACGGCGCCGGGGTCAACTCGACCGTAGGGGGGGCTTCGGTGGCGGTGCCCGGCGCTCTGAGGGGCTGGGAGGCTCTGCTCGGGCGGCACGGGCGGCTCACGCTCGGAGAGACGCTGCAGCCAGCCGTACGGCTCGCGCGTGAGGGGTTCAGGCTGTGCAAGACCAGCGCCATGTGGTTCCAGGTCGCTGAGGAAGTCTTGCGGCTCACCGACGAAACGAGGAAGAACTTCTACAAGGGAGAGAGGGTCTACCTCGAAGGGGAGGAGGTGCGGTTCCCAGAGCTCGCCGACACCCTGGAGGCCGTGGGGGAGGGTGGTGCCGAGCTCCTATACGAAGGAGAGCTCGGGCGACGCCTCTCCGAGTACCTCCTCAAGGTCGGTGGGATCATCACCGAGAGGGACCTGGCCGAGTACGAGGCTGTCATTCGCGAGCCGCTCGCGGTCGCCTACGGGCCGGGCGAGATCTACACCAACGGCCCGCCCTCGGCGGGAGGGCCGACCCTCGCCCAGATGCTCAGGATAGTGTCGGGCTACGACCTGGCCTCCTTTCCCGAACGGGAATACGCCAGGATCATGGCGGGCGCGATGAGGTTGGCCCTGCGCGACCGCGAGGTCGCCTACGTCGACGGTGCGGAGAACCAGATAGTGGCCCAGAAGCTCACTAGCGAGGAGTACGCCAGCCAGCAGCGCCGGCGCATCTTCGGCTCGCCGCAGACCACCCACATCTCCTGTGTGGACGCCGAGGGGCTAGCCGTCTCGATCACCGCCACCATGGGCTACGGGTCCGGGCTCGTCATCCCCGGCACCGGCATCCCGATGAACAACACTCTAGGGGAGCCCGAGCTCAACCCCAGAGGCTTCCACGCGCTCGCGCCCGGCGAGCGGCTCATCTCGAGCATGAGCCCGACCATCGTCTCCTCCGAGGAGGGGGGCTTGATCTCCCTCGGCTCGCCCGGGGCCTCGCGCATCCCGACCGCCATATTGCAGACGCTCGTGAACGTGCTGGACCTCGGGATGACGCTCGAGGCCGCGGTCCTCGCCCCGCGCTTCCACGCCGAGGGCGACCTCTTCGCCTACGAGGCCGGCGCGCGTACGGGCGACCTCGACGGCTACGGGCAGGTGCTCCCCTTCGAGGAGCCGAACATGTTCTTCGGCGGAGTCAACGCCGTCAGGCGCACCCCCGAGGGGCCCTTCGAGGCCGCCGCCGACCCGCGGCGTTCGGGGGGTGTCGCGTTTGTTTGAGGGTGCGAGGAGGCCGCCGGGGATCTTCGGGGTGCCGATGGACCTGGGCCAGGACCGCCGCGGGGTCGACATGGGGCCCTCCGCCATCCGCTACGCCCGGCTGCAAGGGGCGCTCGAGGAGCTCGGATACCGGGTCGAGGATTTCGGCAACGCCGAGACCCCGCTCCCAGAGACCGTGGAGAAAGAGGGTGAGATAAAGCACCTGGCGGCCGTGCGAGGCGTCTGCGAGGAGGTCGCCGGGCGAGCCGAGGCCATGATCTCCGAGGGTTATTTCCCCATATTCCTCGGCGGCGACCACTCCATCGCCATCGGGACCGTCTCGGGGGCCGCCAAGAGCTTCGGCCACACCGGCGTCATCTGGCTCGACGCCCACGCCGACTTCAACACGCCCGAGACCTCGCCGTCGGGGAACATCCACGGCATGCCGCTCTCCGTGCTCACGGGCAACGGCCACCCCGACCTCGTTGCAATCGGTGGCGAGGGCGCGAGCGTGCGCACCGAAGACGTAGTCGTCGTGGGCCTGCGGTCCGTGGATCTGGCGGAACGCCTACTGCTCAAGGAGGCCGGCGTGCGCGTCTACACGATGAAGGAGGTGGACGCCTACGGGATCGCGAGCGTCGTGCGCCGCGCCCTGAAGGCCCTCTCGCACCTCGATCGGGTGCACGTGTCGTTGGATCTCGACGTCGTGGACCCGGGGATAGCTCCCGGCGTCGGGACGCCGGTGCGCGGCGGGCTCACCTACCGCGAGGCCCACCTCGTCATGGAGCTCGTCAACGAGGCGGGGATCGCGACCTCCCTCGACGTCGTCGAGGTCAACCCCATCCTCGACGACAGGAACGGGACAGCAGAGCTCGCCGTCGAGCTCGTCGCAAGCCTCATGGGACGCCAGATCATCGGCATCCCCACGTAGGGGCGGATCGCGAACCGCCCTTTCAGCGCCGCCAGAAGGCGGGGGAGAGCAGCGCGAGGACCGTGAAGATCTCCAGTCTGCCCAGCAGCATGCACACCGTGAGCACCCCGCGCCCGAAGCCGTTGACGATCTCGTAGCTCTCGGTGGCCCCGACCTGGCCCAGCCCCGGTCCGACGACGTTCCGTGTCGCCGCCACCGCCGTGGCCGAGGAGAGCGGGCTCAAGTCCTCCTGCAGGGACACGACGAACGTCGCCAGACCGAAGATGCCGATCCAGGCGGCGAAGAGTCCCAGCACCGCCACGCGCAATCCCTCTGGTACCACGTGGCTGCCGATCTTCAGGGGGTAACGGCCCTCGGGTGGACCATCCTGAAGATGTCCTGGAGGATCGTGCGGAAGACGATGAGCACCCGGACCACCTTTATCCCACCCGCGGTGGAACCGGCGCACCCCCCGATGAACATGAGCAAGATGAGGACTATCTTGGCCGCCGTATCCCACCTGTCGAAGTCAGCCGTTACGAACCCGGTCGTCGTAATGATGCTGGAGACCGTGAACGTCGAATCCCGTAGCGCCCGACCCCATGATGCCCCATAGGTTCCCTCGAAGACCAGCACGCCCCAGACGAACAACACCGCCGCCACGAGGATGCCCAGGTACGCTACCAGCTCCCGGTCGAGCATCACGTCGAACCGGCGTCGGGTGTAGAGCTGGTAGTAGAGCGAGAAGGAGACCCCTGAGGCCGTCATGAAGAATATGATGATCGCTTCAATGACGAGCGAGTCGTAGAAGCCGATGGACGCGGTCTTGGGGCTAAATCCTCCCGTCGCCACGGTGGCGAAGGTGTGTACGACGGCGTCGTAGAGTGCCATCCCCGCTGCGAGCAGCGAGAGGGCTTGGGCGAGTGACATGGCGAGGTAGACGACGACGAGGGCCTTGGCGGTGTCCGCGTTGCGGGGGGGCAGCCGGGGCTGCGTGAGCCCCGAGACCTCGGCCCCTAGCAGGCGCGCCGCCCCGACCCCGAGCACCGGCGCAACGGCCACGAACAGCACGACTATCCCCACCCCTCCGAGCCATTGTGTCATGCTGCGCCAGAACAGGATCGAAGGCGTCTGGCCCTCGATGTCTGAGAGCAGCGTCGCCCCCGTCGTGGTGAACCCGCTCATCGCCTCGAAGGTCGAGTCGATGAGGCTCGGGAAGGTGCCCTCGATCAGGAACGGCAACCCGCCCAGCAGCGCGGCGAGCGTCCAGGCGAGCGTCACCGAGAGATAAACGTCGCGGTTGGACAGGTACCCGACAGCCCTGCTCGAGAAGGGGCGCGGACGCCGGGTCAGCCAGAGCCCGAGCCCGC
>DATACV010000209.1:0-4495 GCA_036258875.1 Rubrobacteraceae bacterium | reverse complement strand
TTGATGGGTGCTATGTTGGCGCCGGCCCAGATCCAGAACTGGTCCAGCGGCGTCGCGTCCTTGTACTCCTCGGGGACGGGCTCGATGCTGTTGTGCCTCTCGATGTGTATGGCCTCTTCGAGCTCCGCCCGCTCGCCTCGTCCCTCAACGCCTGGTCGCCTCTCCACGGTTACTCCTCTCCTCTTCGAAAGTCCACTACCTCGCCCATGAGCCGGGCCTCCGGCGGGCTGGTCTCCGCGATCACCTCTCCGTCCTTCACGACCAGCGTCGTCGCGGCGAGGCGCCGGATGGCGTCCCATCTGTCGGGGGCATCCACGAGCACGAAGTTGGCGGGGTTCCCCTCGGCGATGCCATAGTCATCCAGTCCGAGCGTCCGGGCGGCGTTCTCCGTGACCATGTCGAAGCAGGCGGTGACCTCCTTGCGGCTCGTCATGTGGCACGCGTGGACGGCCATGTGGGCGGGCTGCAGCATGCCACCGGTGCCCATGGGGTACCACGGGTCCATGATGTCGTCGTAGCCCAGAGAGACGTTCAGGCCGTTCTGCCAGAGCTCTTTGACCCGCGTGATCCCGCGCCGCTTCGGGTAGGTGTCGTAGCGCCCCTGCAAGGTGATGTTGATCAGGGGGTTCGCCACGAAGTTGATGCCAGCCTTCGCCAGGAACCCCATCAGCTTGAAGGCGTAGGCGTTGTCGTAGCTCCCGAAGGCGGTCGTGTGGCTTGCGGTGACGCGCTCTCCCATGCCGGTGCGGATGGCCTCGGCGGCCATGACCTCCAGAAATCGGGAGTGCGGATCGTCGGTCTCGTCGCAGTGGATGTCTACCTGTCTGTCGTGCCTCCCGGCGAGGCGGAAGCTCTCCTTCACGGACTCCACCCCAAGCTCGCGGGTGTGCTCGTAGTGGGGTATGCCCCCTACCGCGTCCGCGCCGAGCCTCAGCGCCTCCTCCATGAGCTCGACGCCCCTCGGGAAGGAGAGCATGCCCTCTTGCGGGAAGGCGACGATCTGGACGTCCACCCAGCCGCGCACCTTCTCCTTGACCTCGAGCAGGGCCCTGAGGCCCGTGAACTCCGGGTCGGTCACGTCCGCGTGGGTGCGCACGTGCAGCACGCCCTGGGCCGCCTGCCACCTGAGGAGTTGTGTGGCGCGCGCGACGACATCCTCGTGGGAGAGGCTCTTCTTGCGCTCGGACCAGATCTGGATCCCCTCGAAGAGCGTCCCTGACTCGTTCCACCGCGGCTCTCCGGCGGTAAGCGTCGTGTCCAGGTGCACGTGCGACTCGATGAAGGGCGGCGAGACGAGCCGGCCTCCGGCGTCTATCTCCCGCTCGGCCCGCTCGTCGATCCTCGCGGAGATCGTGGCTATGTGGCCGTCCTCGACGCCGACGTCAACTACCTCGTCCCCGAGCCGCGCCCCGCGCAGGATCAACTGGTACACGCGCTCCCTCCCTTCACCCGAAAGCGACGCCTCCCCGACGTTAACGGGTCACACCTCGCAGACTACTTTTGGCCGTGAAGATAGTCAATAGAGAGGAAGAAGGCAGGGGCTGGCCGGGCTTCGGAGCGATGTGCCCGGAAGCCCGGCCAGGCGCGTACTACCTCGCGGCCGGCGCCTAGCGGACTACCACCTTTTCGCAGCTGGGGGCAGCTTCGATCTCGGCGTCGACGTAGCACCAGTCGTAGCCCGAGCCACCACCGGCCGCGTCCCTGGTGTCGCCGTCGTCGACGTAGACGAAGTCGTCGCCGCCGAAGCCGTGGAGCTGGTCCTGGTCTTTCGAGTAGGTGTTGGCGTGCATGCGGTCGAAGTTGCCGAAGGCTCTTATGAGATCCGACTTGTGGTCACCGATCCTCTCGTAGATGACCTCCCTGTTGGCGTTGCCGTAGCAGGGCATCGAGTAGCACTGCTTCGCCGAGGTGACGCTGGGCGCGGACGCGGGAGGTACGGAGGGAGACTGCGCCATCACCGCGCTGACCGCAACCGCGACGAGGAGCGTCGCCACACCCAGAATCATCGCTACTTTCTTGCGCATCTGTATCCGTGTCCTTTCTTCGGAGATCGTGGTGTCTAGGCGGCGCCGCTGCGCCGTAGCACGAGGGCGAGCGCTCCCGCACCGGAGATTACGAGCAACAGGGCCGCGGTCACGGCGAGCGACTGGGCCGATACGGGTCCGCCGGTACCGGCCAGGGTGGTAGCCGTGGCGCTCGCCGTGGCGCTGGCGCTCGGCGGCACGCTTGACGCCGCAGAGATCGTGACCGCAGCGGTGGAGCCGGCGGTCGCGGTGACGTCCACAGGAGCGGACGCGCTAGCGGAGGCCGAAGCACTCCCTCCAGACGCCTGCGCCAGGGCCGCGGACGCGGACAACACCACCGTCACGGCGACCGCGGCCAGCAACAGAACCGCGGCCAGGGGCAACGATTGCTTCCTACTCGACAGCACCTCTCATTCCTCCTTCTCCTCGGGTTCACCCAGCACCCTTACTACCGTAACAGAGGCGACGATAGCCCTACATCACCCAAATGGGCTAGTTTGGCGAAACCGCGCGCCATACACCGGCGCGCGTGCGACCAAAGTATGAGGAGAGATCTGGACCTGTGCCCGATCCGCACTCTCCCGGCCGCTGCTAGGTTCCTGGTGTAAGGCAAGAAGCCGTCTAGCTCGCCGCGCCGTCCGGAGGACGCCGTTTCACCGGCTCGCGCAAGGAGGCCAGCTTCGCCGGCAACCTCCACCCCGTCACCAACTGGCTCTCAGACCCGATCCCGGAGATAGACCCCGGCCGCTGGCGGCTCCGCGTCCGCGGAGAGGTCGAGCGCGAGAGCGTCCTCTCCTACGAAGAGGCCCTCGCCCTGGGCGGCGCCGTCCGCGAGGCGACGCTGGACTGCACCGGCGGCCGGTACACCGTCCAGCGCTGGAGCGGGGTGTCGGTGGCTGCTTTGCTGGAGCGGGCCGGGGCCGGCGACGGCGCGCGCAGCCTCGTGTTCCGCTCAGCCACCGGCTACGCCCGCCGTTATGCGCTGCAGGAGGCAGGGGGTCTCCTCCTCGCCACCCACGTCGGGGGCGAGGCGCTCTCCACCGGACACGGCTTCCCGTTGCGGCTCGTCGCCCCGGGACATCGCGGCTACGAGTGGGTCAAGTGGGTCTCCGAGGTGGAGGTCAGCCGCGACCCGGCGTGGCTCGAGCCTCCGCTTCCCCTGCGCTAGGCTTCGTGGTATGGCGCTTTATCTTCTAGATCTGTTCGGGGTCGCGGTGTTCGCCGTGAGCGGGGCCCTGACGGCGGGGCGCAAGAGCATGGACCTCTTCGGCGTGATAGTCGTGGCCGTGGTCACCGCCATCGGAGGAGGGACGGTGCGGGACTTGCTGCTCGACGAGCGTCCGGTGTTCTGGATAGGGAATCCAGCGTACCTGCTGGTGATTCTGGCGGCGACGGGGGCAACGCTGATGTATGGCCGGTTCTTCACCCCGCCTCGAGCCTCGCTGCTCGTCGCCGACGCCTTCGGGCTAGCGGTCTTTACCTTCATCGGGGCGCAGACGGCGCATGAGGCGGGGGTGCCGGGCATCATAGTAGTCGTCATGGGGACGGTCACGGGCGCCGCCGGCGGGGTCATGCGCGACGTGCTCTGCGCGGAGATACCCCTGATCCTGCGGCGCGAGATCTACGCGACGGCCTCCATAGCGGGGGGCGTCGTGTACGTCCTGCTGAAGCAGGTCGGGACCGGCGGAACGCTCGTAGCCATACTGTGCGTTGGCACCGTATTCGCGCTGCGCCTCGCCGCCATCCGGCTCGACCTGCACGTCCCGCCCTTGCCGCCGAAAGACGGGGAGGTCTGACCCGTCTCGTGCCGCCTCCGTCACGTCACTGCAAAAATCGCAACAGAATGTTTCAAGCTGTTTACCATATGGGTACACGTCTCGACGTAAGCAGCCTTCGAGAAAGGACAAAGGATTGATTGGTTCTATCATAGCCTGGATCTTAATCGGGCTCGTGGCCGGAGCGCTGGCGAAGTTGATCATGCCGGGCGACGATCCCGGGGGGATCATCGTGACGATCTTGATCGGGATCGCCGGCGCCTTCGTGGGCGGGTTCCTGGCGAGCCTGATCGGCCTGGGCGGTGGCGGCTTGATCTGGACGATCATCGTGGCCACCATAGGCGCGTTCATACTGCTCGCCATCTACCGGGCGCTGGTGGGCGGAAGGAGAACCGGCGCGAGAAGGTAAGTCTCGTCCTGAGGCCGGGGCCCGTTTTTGGGTCCCGGCTTTTTCGTGTAGAAGGGACGCTGCAGCCGAACCCCACCTAGCCCCCGTGCGTTTTACGTCAGGAAAGGGAGCAGAGCACGGTAACGCTCGACGAGCTCGTCGAAGAGCATCCTGTTCAGGCCGGAGTGCGAGGGGACGATGACGTCGGTGACGCCCGGCACGGCTGAATCTTCCTGCACGCCCCACCCGACCTTCGAGGTCGCGCGGAACCACCTGTAGACGCCGATACCGGTGTAGGCGACGGCGCG
>DATACV010000208.1:0-1667 GCA_036258875.1 Rubrobacteraceae bacterium | reverse complement strand
ACATCGAGGACATCATAAACGCCTCCGACGGCATAATGGTCGCGCGGGGTGACCTCGCGGTCGAGCTCGCCGCCGAGCGGGTGCCCATAGAGCAGAAGCGCATGATCGCGCGCTGCAGGCGCCTCGGCAAGCCCGTCATCGTCGCCACCCAGATGCTCAACTCCATGATCGAGAACCCGAGGCCCACCCGCGCCGAGGTCTCCGACGTGGCGAACGCGATCTTCGACAGGGCCGACGCGGTTATGACCTCCGGCGAGACGGCGGTGGGGCGCTACCCGCTCCAGAGCATCCAGGAGATGGACCGGATCTGCCGCGCCGCCGAGGGCGCCATAAACTACGGCAGGGACATCCCCGCCTCGGCCGCCTGGGGTCGCGGCGACCGCTACAACGCCGTCACCCACGCCGCCTGCGAGCTCGCCGAGGACCTCCAAGCGGAGGCCATAATGACCTCGACGCAGACCGGGCTCTCGTGCATAAGGGTGGCCCGGTTCAGGCCGCCGAACAGGATACTGGCCGTCAGCCCCATCGAGCACACGGTGCGAATGCTCGCGCTCGTGTGGGGCGTCACCGCCATCCGGGGGGAGCAGGCCGGCTCGCTGGAGGAACGCTTCGAGGGGGCCGTGCGGGCCGCCCTGGAGGCGGGCCACCTCGACGAGGGGGACCAGATCATCCTCACCGGCGGGACCGCGGGCTCCGTGCCTGGCTCCACGAACGTCGTCGAGGTCCTCACCGTGGGCGAGGACGGGTAGAGGAGGGGCGTTGAGCGTACCCCGGAGGCTGAGACCCCTCGCGGTCGTGCTCTACGCGGCCTTCGTCGGGCTCCTCCTCGCCTCCTACGCCTCACCGCTGCAAGAGATCCTCGACAGCCGGGCCGAGATCCCCGCCCTCGAACAGAAGTTGCGCGGCGCTCTGGTTCACAACGCCGCCCAGGAGCGGCTCATCAAGGAGCTGAACACCCCGGCGGGCATCGAACGCGCCGCCCGCGAGCGCTACGGCATGATAAAACCCGGCGAGAAAGTCTACATAGTCGAAGAGTAGGTTCCAAGGTGTCGAGGTTCTGGGCGTTAGGAAGGTGCTCGTGAGTACCAGGGCCCGACGAAGGCGCCTCGCAGGAGCGATGCTCGACCGTGAGGCCGGAAGCATGATATCCGATGGCTGAAACCTCAAGACCTCAAAGCCTCAGAACCTCAGAAGCTGAAGCTTCCAGAGACCTCTCCGCAGTAGCCCGCCAGCTCGGCCGTACCCCTAGACCCTTCCGCGTCGCCGCCCGCTGCCCTTTCGGCTTGCCGAGTGTCATAGAGAACGAGCGGGCTCGCAACATGCCGACGACCTTCTGGATCACCTGCCCCAGCCTCGACAGAGCGATCTCGCGCCTCGAGTCGACGGGCGGCGTCCGGGGCGCGGCCGAAGGGGTCGGCGATGAGGCCGTCGACGAGATCCACGCCCTGCACCTCGCCCGCTACGGCACCCGCGTCGCGGGTGTGGGAGGTACGGGCGGCCACGTCAAGTGTCTCCACGCCTTCACAGCCCTCCATCTCTCCGGCGCCATCCCCAACGCGGTAGCCGATTGGACCCTCGACCGCCTCGAAAAACCCTACCCCGAAGACGCCTGTTGCACCGCCGAAGACCCGCAAACCTGACTGGTATACTCTCCAGCGAACAGGGGG
>DATACV010000207.1:0-2422 GCA_036258875.1 Rubrobacteraceae bacterium | reverse complement strand
CAGCTCTACGACCTCGTCGCCAACGGCGTCGAGCTCGCCTCCGGGAGCATAAGGATCCACAACCCGGAGCTGCAGCAGAAGGTCTTCTCCACCATCGGCATCTCGCCGGAGGAGGCTGAGCGCCGCTTCGGCGCGATACTGACCGCCTTTCGTTATGGCGCCCCGCCGCACGGTGGCATAGCCCCTGGGGTGGACCGCCTGATCATGGTTCTCAGGGACCAGCCGAACATTCGCGAGGTCACGGCCTTCCCCAAGACCCAGGCCGCCCGCGACGAGATGATGGACGCCCCAGGCCCCGTCGACGAGAACCAGCTCGAGGAGCTGCACATCGCCGTGCGTAGAAGCCCCCAAGCCACCGAATCCGGCACGGATCCCACCGCGCGCCCCGAGGAGGCGAACAGCTGAGGCATCAGGTAAAAAGCCTGATGCCTGTAGCCTTCTTTCAGGCTGCTAGAGTAGCGACATGGAGACCAACTTCGGCGGTTCGGCGCCTTACACCGTTGGCGTCGAGGAGGAGCTGCAGCTCGTGGATCCTGACTCCCTCGCCCTCGTCCCTGCCATAGGCGCCGTCCTCGCCGCCCACGACGCCGCCGATCTGCCCGCGGACTCGATAGCCTCGGAGCTCTCCGCCTCCTGCGTCGAGCTTCGCTCCCCCGCCTACGACACGGTGGCAGAGCTGGCGGTGGATCTCCCCGCCCTGCGCCGCCGGTTACGGGACCTCGTCGAGGGCTGCGGGGCACGCGTGGCGGCGGCGGGGGCGCACCCGTTCTCGGAGGCGACGGCGCAGGAGATCACCGGCAAAGAGCGCTACCGCAAGGTCGACGAGGAGATAGGCTGGCCCGCGCGGATGCAGGCCATCTACGGGCTGCACGTCCACGTCGCGGTCCCGGACGAGGAGCACGCCATCCGGGCCGTCGCGGCGCTCTCCCGCTACGTCCCCCTCTTCGTCGCGCTCTCGGCCAACTCCCCTTTCTGGGCCGGGTCGGACACCCGCCTCGCCTCGGTCCGCACGAAGGTCTTTGGCCTCATGCCGCGTACCGGCCTGCCCCCGGCCTTCCGCGCCTGGGAGGGTTTCGAGGGCTACGTGGATGCCCTCGTCGCCGCTGGCAGCATCCCGGACTACTCGCTGTGCTGGTGGGACGCCCGCCCACACCCGCGTCTCGGGACCGTCGAGCTGCGCGCACCGGACGCCCAGACGGAATCCTGGCGCGTCGCGTCCCTGTGCGCCCTCGCCCAGTGCCTGGTGGCCACCGCCGACGAGCATCCTCCGGAGGATTCCCTGTTCACCGAAGACAACAAGTGGCGCGCCGCCCGCTACGGGCTCGACGCCCGCCTCCACGACTTCTCCACCGGCCGCAGCGCCCCGGCGCGGGAGGCAGTACGGGATATCATCACCGAACTACGCCCCGTCTCCCAGGACCTCGGCTGCGAAGCCGAGCTCGACGGCGTCCTCGAGATGACGCTGACCGGCGCCGAAAGTCAACGCGCCGTCTACGAGAGAAGACGCTCGATGAAGGACGTAGTAGGGTACCTCGTGGCCGACACCGCATGAAAAAGGCATCAGGCTTCAGTCATCAGCTAGAGCGGTTCACGGTACGCGGGAGCTATCGGGGTGGAGGTATTAAGGTACTCAATACCTCAAAGCCTAAATACCTTGTTCCGCGGAAGCTCATTGCTCCGAAACCGCTCTGATTACCTCAAACCTGATACCTGAAGCCTAACCCCTCACCGCCGACTCGGCGGCCGTTCTACCAAAGACGACGGCGGACGCCAGACCGCTGGTGTACCCGCCCACCGAGACGCCGCCGACCTCGACGCCGGCCGCGTACAGTCCCGGGAGCGGGCGACCGTCTGTGCGACGCAGCACCCGGCAGCCCTCGTCCACGGAGAGCCCGCCGATGGTGTGGGTTATCCCGGGCGCGACCTCCACCGCCACGAAAGGCGGCGTCTCCACGGCCGCAGCCGGATCTCCGCGTGGCGGCGCGAGCTCGACGGCTCTGCCGGCGGCGACGGCGGCGTTGTACCGATCGAGGCTCCGGAGGACCATATCCCCGGGCACGCCCCGTTCCGCGAGCCTCCGCGCGAGCTCGGCCATCGTCGCGGCCTCCAGCACGGTTCCCCCTACCTCCCGGGCGGTCGCGACCATCTCTGCGACGGTCCGCTCCCGCACGCGCCGACGGAGACCCACCCCGTCTACGAGGTACCAGGCGCGGAGGCCGGGCTGGCGGGCCGTGGCCCGGGTCAGGGCCGTCTCGGACCAGTCGGATGCCTCGTCGGCGTAGCGTTCGCCGCGCAGGTTGAGCGCCACCGCGTGGCGGCCGTAGAGTTGGGAGACCTCGACGAACCGCTCCGGGGGGAATGCGGCCGGCGGGGCAGGCAAGTTCCGCCCGTAGAACTCGTCGAGGCCCGCGCTCTCCCGCGC
>DATACV010000206.1:0-3352 GCA_036258875.1 Rubrobacteraceae bacterium | reverse complement strand
TGGAGGCAGAGATCTACCCCGGCTCTCCACAGTACATAGGCGGCATCTCCTACTGGGTCCCGGACAGGGAGGCCGGAGCTCGAGTGGTCGAGCAGACGATCGAATAGCAATTCAGCACGCGGCCTCCCTGCGGTCGGCAGCTTGTCAGTACGGCGCCGGCTCCGCCGGCCCGAGGCGTGCTGACGAGCGGAGGCGTAAGCCGGCGCGTGCGAGCAGGCCGCCTCAGGCGGCCTGCTCACGAGCGAGTTTGCTCTGCTCGGAGATGAGGCGGTCCAGCCAGGCGAGGCCGGCGTCGCGCCCGGCCTCGGCCCCTAAAGTGCGCTCGGCGTTGACGTACCAGTTGAGGGCCTCGCGGTGGTTGCCCAGCCTCCTGTTCAGTTCGCCGACCAGGTAGGTAGTGACGGAGAGCTCGCGTCCGTGGAGGTTCTCCTCCCTCAGAGCGCGGATGAAGTAGCGGAGGGCGCGCAGCTGGAAGGTGCTCTCGAAGGGGTGCTCGCGCTCTTTGCGGCAGACCCACGAGGCGCGGAGGCAGAGGTCGCCGAGCTCGCGGAAGCGCAGGCCCCGCTCCTGGCCGCAGACTTCGGCGGCGTGAAACGCGAGCCACGGCGGTGGGTTGGTCCTGAAGACCCTGAGTAGCCCGTCTTCCTGCAGGCGCTCCTCGATGTCGTAGCGCTCGTCGAAGGTCAGGTCGAGGTCGGAGAAGTCCTCGCCGGCTGCGAAGGAGCACGCCGGGCACATGGTTATGGTGTCCCGGATCCTCCGCGACCCATCCGACTGGCGCCCCGGGAACTTGGGGCACAGGTCGGTCTCCCGTCCGACTGTGACGTAGCTGCCGGCGTGCGGCGCCCGGAAGACGTGGCTACACAACGGGCACCGGGTGCGGACACTCCTAAGATCCCCCACGGACGCCCTTCCCGCCGCGCGGGATGCCGATAGAAAGCGTAGATCGCCGGACAACCAAAGCGTTTTCGAGTTTACCACAGCGCCGTACCCCACCCCCGCCGGTATAATCGTCAGCATGGAGCAGCGCAAGAGCGAAGCCGAGGTCGCCCTGGAGCTGATGCGGCTCGTCCTGGAGCAGGCCGGCAGCCGCCGGCTCTCTCCGACCCGCACCCTCGCCCTCTACCATCTCTGCAAGGAGGCCGTCGCCTACAACCCCGAGGGCTCGGTCACCGCCGAGTACCTCGAGGACAACCTCAAGAAGCTGTTGCAGTAGGTTTCAAGGCTCTAAGGCTTTGAGGCGCCGGGTTGCCGCCCTCGACCCCCCGATACCTAAGTACCTAAGAACCTGAAAACCTCAGGGCCTTGTCCGGAGGCCCATCCTCTCCGCAAGCCGTCCCAGGTTTCAGGTCTTGCCGAGGAGATGCTTCGCGGCCCGGTCCTGGACCTCTTTCGGCAGCGGGTGCAGGCCCGGCGGGTACTCGACGCCTTCGGTCGCGAGGAAGGCTGTGGCCTCTAGCAGGAGGGCGGTGATGAGGTCGAAGGTGTCGTAGGGGTCGCCGGGGCCGGCGGCCAGGTTGAACATCTCGCCGCCGGCCAGGAGGTACAGCGTGTTGCTCTCCAGCTCGCAGCGCTCTACGTGGGGACGGGGCGTTGCTACGACGTGGTCTCGCAGCCAGGCTACCGGCAGCTCTCCGCCGGTGTGCCCGAGGTTGGCGAGGAAGGCGCCGCTCTTGCAGCGGGCGAGGGCTTCGACGGGGACGGCGCCGTCGCGGCCCGTCGCCGTGAGAAGGACGTCGGCGCGCGGGAGGGCCTCCTCGAGGTCCGCCGTCGTCGCGAAGCCGAGGTGCGCGGCGGCGAGCCGGGCAGCGGGGTCCAGGTCGCAGACCTCGACGACGGCCCCGAAGCCGCGGGCGGAGTCGGCGGCGCCGCGGCCTACGGGTCCGTAGCCCACCACGAGGACCGTCTTGCCGTACAGTGAGAGGCCGGTGACGTTCAGGAAGGTGTTCGCGGCCATCAGGCCGACCAGGTGCCTGTTGTGGAGGCCGGCCTTGATCTGGACCTCGTCCCAGTTGAAGACCGGGTAGGCGAGATCGAGGCCGGAGAGCCGCTTTATCCCGGTCCCGGTGGCCTCCAACCCGCCGCTAACGCTCTCGAGCCTGCCCCCGGTCGCGACCGTGGCGTCGGCGCCCATCTCAGAGAGGAGGGTGGGCTCCGCTTCCACGGCGGCGCGCAGGTGGGCGGCGTGCACCCCGGGAGGGTCGAAGGCGCGCGCCGGAGCGCGGACGCCTAAAGAGCCAAGGTGCTCCGCCACCGCGTCGCGCGTCGTGGCGGGGTTGGCGGCGCAGGCCCAGACCTCGGCGCCCGCGGCCACGAGGGCCTCGAAGTACGGGACCATCTTGACGTCGAGGTGGCACACCGCGAGCAGCCGCTCGCCGTGGAGGGGTGGTACGGCGCCGGCGGCCCGGCGCGTGGCCGGGGCGAACTCGCGCAGCCACCTCAGCTCGCGGGTCAGGATCTCGTCTCGTCCGGGCACCCGATACCTCCTTATCGCTCCGTCCGCCGAGTTATCTCCCCGCGAAGAAGCTTGCGAGCCTGCTCGAAGCCGAGAGCCCACGCTCCTCTCGAGCGTCTTCCGGGTGAGAACCGCGGCCAGCGGGTCGTGTGTCTACGGCGCTGAGTGCTCGCGCCGGTAGCGCTCGTGTTTATTACTCTATATGATGCCGAGGAGCGATGTGCTCCATGGGAAACCGGCAACCCGGTTGTTGGGGTCGGCGGGGGAACGATCCGCGGAGAAGGAGGCCTTGTGCGCGTAAGAACGTTGCTGATCTCGTCGATTCTGGCCCTGGTGCTGCTGGCGGTCGGATGCGCCGGCGGCCAGTCTGGCGGGGGCCAGGGTGGCGGCGGTGACGAGGGTGGTGGTGGAGGCGGCGGCGGTGCGACCGAGGTGCGTCCGGCGCTCGTGCTCGACGTCGGTGGCCTCGGAGACCAGAGCTTCAACGACTCCGCCTACGCTGGGCTGCAGCGGGCCAAGCAGGAGTTCAACGTGGAGACCGAGCACCTCGAGTCGAGCTCCCCGACCGACTACGTGGACAACCTGACCCAGCTCGCCGACTCCGGCTACAACCCCGTCTTCGCCGTCGGGTTCCTCATGACCGACGCGGTAAACGAGGTGGCACCGCAGTACCCCGACACGAGCTTCGCCATCGTCGACTCGGTGGTCGAGCCGCAGAACGCGGCGAGCCTGGTCTTCAGGGAGCAGGAGGGGAGCTACCTGGCGGGCGTCGTGGCCGGGCTCATGACCCAGGAGGACACCGAGTACACCAACGCCGACGACAAGGTCGTCGGTTTCCTCGGCGGGCAGGAGTCCGACCTCATCGGCAAGTTCCAGGCCGGCTACGAGGCCGGCGTC
>DATACV010000205.1:0-5815 GCA_036258875.1 Rubrobacteraceae bacterium | reverse complement strand
ACGACGCTCGCCCCGGCGCGCAGGTACTCCTCGTGGATGCCGACGACCATCTCGGGGTGCGAGAGGTTCGCCCTGGCGTAGGGGTGGCCGAAGCCCACCCCGCGCTCGCCGAGGAGCGTGCCCACCGCGCCGTCCCCGACGAGTATCCGGTCCTCGAGCAGTTCCCTGAGGTTCAGGCTCAAAAGAGTAGCCCCTCTCCGTTCCTTGGTTCGCGCTCGCGCGGCGGAGAGAGGCTTCGTCGCTGTTGCTTCGACTCATCTCTCGGAGTCTCCTCCGCGGGAGTTGGCACCTGCCGCCTCGCTATCGCTCGGCCGGTTGCCGCGGCTTCACAGGGCCCGTCCCTCCACCGCTCTCGATGAGCGCCGCCGGTCGCCCGGCGTCTGTTATGAGCGGCAATTACATCACGAAGGGGACGCGGATGCAACGTCGGCGCGCCGCGGGAGACGGCGACGGCCGGCCAGGAGCTCCCCCGGATCCCGCGCCGCGCACCTGGCGGCCACCCCCAGCTTGTCCAGCCTCGAGGTCTCCGCCCTTCGCGCGAAGACGTCGTAGCCCTGGGCCTCGATGCGGTCCAGGATGGCCGCGTAGAGCTCGCGCGCGACGACGACCGGGTACCTCCGCCCGCGCGGGATGTAGCCCATCCCCTCGTCGGCGAGCGCGTACAGCCTCCTCGCGCGCCGGATCTCGAACCGCAGCAGCGCGACGAACCGCTCGTCCACGACGCCTCTCCCCAGGTCCGCCTCGCCGTAGCCGAAGCGCTCCAGGTCCTCGAGCGGGATGTAGACGCGCCCCCGGCGCCAGTCCTCCCCTATGTCTCTCAGGAAGTTGGTCAGCTGCATCGCGACGCCCAGGGTCTCGGCGTGCACGTCGGCCCTCCTGTCCGCGACCCCCACCACCCTGCACATCATCAGGCCGACGACGGCGGCGCTGCCGTAGGTGTAGACCGCCAGGTCCTCGTAGGTCTGGTAGCGGAAGACGTTCGTGTCCATCTTCATGCTCTTCATGAAGGCGGCAATGTCCTCCGGGTCTATGCCGCGCACGCGCACGGTGTTGGCGTAGGCGCGCAGCACCGGGTTCGGGACCTCCTCGCCGGCCACAGCCGCCAGCGTCTCCTCCTCGAAGGCTTCGAGCGCCGAGAGCTGTTCCTCGAGGGACGTGGCGCCGGGGTTGTCGACGATCTCGTCGGCGTAGCGCATGAAGGCGTAGAGCGCGTGGACGTGCGGGCGCACCTCCGACGGGAAGAGCCGGGTGGAGAAGTAGTAGGTCTTGCTGTGGGCCCGCTGCGCCCGGCGGCAGAGCTCGTAGCTCTCGGCGAGCGAGAGCCCGGCGTCGAGCCTCTTGCCGCCCGCGGGGTCGAGGCGCACTACTCTACACCTCCCGCCCGATGCGGTCCGCCACCAGCCGCGCCCCGATGGTCACCAGCGGCACCCCCGTCCCGGGGCGGGTGCTCGCCCCGACGAAGTACAGCCCCCCGACTCCCTTCGAGACCATCGGCGGCCTGAAGTACCCGACCTGCAGGATGCCGTGCCCGATCCCGAACGCCGCCCCCTCCTCCAGGTTGTACTCGTCTCTCCAGTCCAGCGGCGTCCTTACCCTCTCGAAGGCTACCCACTCCCGCCTTACCCCGCAGCGCTCCTCCAGCAGGTCGTACACCCTCTCCCTGAACGCGGGTCCGTCCCGCTCCCAGTCGACGTTCGGGCCGAGGTGGGGCACCGGGACGAGGACGAAGAGGCTCTCCATCCCCTCGGGCGCCATCTCTGGCTCGGTTCGCGAGGGGACGACGGCGTAGAAGGAGGGGTCCTCCGGCAGCCGCCCGTCGCGGAAGATGGCCTCGAAGTTCTCCCTGTAGCGGCCCGAGAGGTAGAAGTTGTGGTGCAGCAGGTGATCCAGCTTGCGGTCCACGCCGAGGTAGAGCATGAACGCCGAGGCCGTGTACTCCAGCCTCTCGCGCTTGCGCAGCTTGAAGTCTCCGTCAGCCGAGCCGCCGAGCAACTCGCGGTAGGCGTAGGGTAGGTCCGCGCCGACGAGCACGGCGTCGGCCCCGATCTCCTCCCCCTTCACCAGCACGCCGCGGGCCCTGCCCTTGGAGACGACGACCGCTTCCACCGGGCTCTCGAGGTGGCACCTCACGCCGAGCTCGGTAGCCAGCTTCTCCATCGCCTCGATCAGGGAGTACATCCCGCCCTCGGGGAACCAGAGGCCGTCCTCGGCGAGCTCGGTGTAGGGGAGGAGGGAGTAGACGGCCGGCGCCTCGAACGGCGAGAGGCCGAGGTACATCGTCTGCAAGCTGAACGCCTGCCGCAGCTTCTCCGTGCGGAAGAAGCGGGAGACAGATCGATAGTAGTTGCTCAAGGCCCTCGTCCTCAGCAGGAGCCTGAGGTTCCTCAGCCCGAAGAAGTCGCGCGCGCCCACGAAGTCCCGCTCCACGAACTCGCTGCGGCCGATGCGGTACTTGTTGCAGGCGTCCTCCAGAAAGCGGTAGAAGCGTGGGGTGACGCCGGGCTCGATCCGCTCGAGCTCCCCTATGAGCTCGGGAAGCGTACGCCGGATAGTCAATGAGTCCCCGTCTCCGAAGGTCACGCGGTACTGCCCGTCAAGGGGGATGAGCTTCACGTAGTCGTCGAGGTCGCGTCCGGCGGAGGCAAAGAGCTCGCGGTAGGTGTCCGTCATGAGCAGGAGCGAGGGGCCCGTGTCGCAGGCGAAGCCGCCAGCCTCGAGCCTGCCCATCCGGCCTCCGAGACGCTCGTTCTTCTCGAAGACCTCGACCTCGAAGCCCTTCGCGGCGAGCCGTATCGCCGCCGCGAGCGAGCCCATCCCGGCCCCCACGACCGCTATCCGCTTCGCCCGCGACGCCTCCAGAACGCCAGCCTCTCTCTCGGGGGTATATTCAGTATACGGAGCAGATGCTAGCAGAGGTTCACCAACTTACCGTATGCAACACCACACTAGGACTCGCGGTCCGCGTCACGGAGGGCGGCGGGCAGGCGGCGGTGGAGCTGGAGCTGTGATGAACATAACCCGCGTTTGTTCTCGCCACGATTCTAATGGGCCACCAGGTCTTGTCCAGATAATAGTCGAACTTACAGCAGGCTGAAGGTACGCTTCTGGGCCAAGGTGGGCCAGGAGGTCGGGGTGATGCTAATCTACCGGTTAGGCGTTGTAAGCTCCTTCCGATGACCTCATGCAAGACAGGTAGTCCGGAGGCTCCAGGTGGCCAAGGTTGTGAACTCGGCCCGGTCTTTCCTCACCCCATCGAGCCGAACGACACTGAACCTGACAGATCGCTGCAGACTTCAATATGCAGCTCCGGGCTTCAACTTGGACTCGAGTCCCGTGCCTGCTTAGGACTTAAGTACGCCGATTTGGTGCGCTGACGGCGCGGCGAAACCTCCGGTCGAGGTGAAGGAGAACACGAGCCCGGCTCGACGATCAGCTGAAGCTAAAGTGCAGGTCTACGTTGGCAGATCTTGCTGGCGGACACCAGTATGCGACCTCAGGGCATGAGGCTTACCATCTCGCACGTCCGCCACGCCCGACCCGGGCGCCCAGAAGGGACGGAGCTGGGAGCGTGCGTGTGACCGCTGGACCACTTGGTCGCGCCGGAGGAACATTTCGCCAACGTGGAGGGCAGGGAAGGTACATGCCACCCTACTCGGGGTACGTATCGGTTTATGCCGCGCAACTCGGGGCGCAGAGGAGGCTACGGAGAAGTCACGTTGGCGCCTCGCGAGAGAGGAGGAGAAGATGGCAAGAGCAATCCGCGCTTTCTTCAAGGCAGCGATGGTGGTTCTCGCGGTGGCTGTGCTGGCGAGGTTCTTGCGGGACCGGTTTGATAGGTCTGGCGATGCGGTTGGCAGAGCCCCCGACAGTTGGCCGCAGCGAGAGACAGAGGAGTCAAGCACGCTGGAAGGCGAGGAGCGCGCCGATAAGACCCCCGAGCGCGAGGACGAGCTCAGGGTGCAGAGGACAGAGGAAGAGCTCTCGGCCGGAACCCGTGAGCGGGAAGCCGGCGAGGTCAGGGTACGGAAGGAAGTCAGGACGGACAGCGAGACCGTCGAGGTGCCGATCAGACGCGAGGAGGTCCACGTCGACCGAGTACCGCTAGAGGGCGAGGCCGCGACGGAGGCAGAGATAGGTGACGAGGAGGTGAGCGTCCCCGTCACCGAGGAAGAGGTCGTGGTGGAGAAGCGCCCGGTCGTCAAGGAGGAGCTGAGGATCCGTAAGGACGTGGTGGAGGACACCGAGGTCGTCGAGGAGGACGTAAGGCGCGAGGAGATAGACGTAGACGACGAGACCAACCGGCGCGACGTCTAGCAGTTCTCGCAATGAGGCTGCTCTCCTCACGGGGAGAGCCAGGGCGCCCCGACCCTCCCATCGTTTCTGTCAACTAGCGGCGCGACAGGTCCCGGAGCCGGGTTCTCGCGAGCGGAGGTCCTTAGGCCTTCTTCGGTCGGAAGACGAAGAGCCAGAGGAAGAGGAAGCTCAAGGTGGAGGCTACCACTATGGAGACCGCCTTAGCCACGTTGCCGCTCACGAGCGGCGAGAGGTCGGTGTGTGCCTGTAGGCCGTGGGCCACGAGCCAGAGCAAGGCGTTGCCCGCCCCGACGTTGAGCAGCCCCTGGGCGGTGAACATGCCCACCTGCTTTGCGTCGTGGCGAGCCTCGTCCCTGAAGGTCCAGAGCGTATTCCACAGGTAACTGTTAGCGTTCGCCAGGACCAGCGCCGCGACGTTGTAGGCGACGAGCAAGCCGGGGCTGTGGGAGGGCCAGATGAGCAGGAGCAGGTTGAAAGTGCCCACATCCACGAGCATGTTGGAGGCGCCCACGAGCGAGAACTGAGCGTACTTGATACCTGTTTGTTTGTGAGTACCTCGCATTGATCGGACGACTATACCGGCCGTCCCTCCCTCCGTTGGTGTTACAGCGCACTCCACGCGGGCCCCGCGCAGTCGAGCGGGCATGGTTTCGGCGGGCAGGGGTACAAACACGCGCACACCAGTGTCGGGAAACGAACGGGAAGGAGCGCGCAGGTGAGCGAGCAACATCGGCAGGAGCAGCAAACCGAGTCGGCCATCAAGGTGAGGCAGGTAACCGACGTGCACGCCAACTGGAGCCACCAGGGCGAGTTGGAGCACGGCAAGTTCTCCTACCAGCTAATCCTCGACGACGGGGCCCAGGAGACCCTGATCATGCCCACCGCGGACGACGCGAAGGTCTTGCGGGACCTCTTCCACGACGCGGACACGATCTACTGGGACACCGAGCGCGAGGTCCTCATCTTCGGCAAGATCGACTGAGGGGTGGCCCGTCGGACGTAGGTAACAGCACGCGTCGACGGTCCCGACGAGGTGTTGCGGGCGGTGCACGGGGACAGGTAGGGACCACCCTAGCCGTTTGTCTCTATGCGGGCCGGGGTCCTTCGGGCTCCGGCCTTTCGTCTCTCCCTTGTTCGTTGAGGCCTGCAGAAGCTCTGTTCTCGGGTGGTTGCATCCAGGGCCGTGCGGCACGATTACGACGTCGATCCGGCTACGATGATCGTCGATCATCACGGTTAGCCCGCTCGACCTCCGCTGCGATCTACCTGCGTTGCACGGCAAGGGGTTTGGTGCGCTACGACACTCCCTAGCACGGTTTATGGACGGAAACCCGCCGGGGTGTGTCCCGCGACACCGGGATGCGGTTGTTGGGCCGAGGTCATGGGGTACGGTCTTTGAGGTAAGCAATCGAAGCAAGGAGCGAAGCATGGAAGAGCGCAGCGACAGGTTCACGGCGGTAGAGGACAGGTTCGCCGGCTACGAGGTCTACGACCAGTCCGG
>DATACV010000204.1:0-2016 GCA_036258875.1 Rubrobacteraceae bacterium | reverse complement strand
TCGCCCGAAGCGCCGCCTCGGGCCATAACTAGGCCGCTCGATCGTGGCGAATTTCTGAAGGTGGTAGGCTCCGGCCTGCTCGGGGCGACTCTCCTTGAGCCCGTCGGCGCCGCTAGGGTATTCGCCCAGGCCGGACCTTCGCCTCGCGCGTCGTTGACACAGGAGTTCGTGGAGGCCGCCGAGGGGTACGGCGTCCCGAGGGAACTGCTGATGGCCGTAGGATACGTCAACACCCGCTGGGAGATGCCGCCGACCGAGGCGAACGCGTACTGCAGAGGCTATTCGCGCGGCTGGGGTTCCTACGGGATCATGGCCCTCGTGCAAAACCCTTTCTCGGACACCTTAGGCGAGGCCTCGCGGCTCACCGGCATCCCAGAGGAGGACCTCAGGGTTAACCGCGCCGCGAACATCCGGGGCGGTGCAGCCCTGCTCGCCAGCTCCGCAGGAGGACTAGCTTCCGGTGATCCTTCGGATTTCTACGGCGCGGTGGCCGGCAGGGGTCTGGCCCTCGGCCAGAATTACTCGGCGGTCTCTGGGATCGGGGGAGGCGAGCTCTACGCCGAGCAGGTATTCGGCACGCTGCGGACCGAAGCTTCCAAGACGCTCTTCTCCGGCGAGACGGGCTCCTTGCCGGTGGGCGTACCCGCGACCGGGGGAAAGCTTTATGGCCGCTACACCGCCGGTAGTGTGGTATCCGGCCGACTGGTCCAACTACACGCCCGCCTACCGGGGAGCCGGGGAGATAGACAGGGTGGTCATCCATGTGACCCAAGGCTCCTACCCATCGGCCGTGGACTGGTTTCAGACGCCGGGATCCGAGGTCTCCGCCCACTACGTCATCCGATCCAGCGACGGTCAGGTAGCACAGTGCGTGGACGACACGAACGTCGCCTGGCACGCCGGCGCCTGGTCCGCGAACTGGCGTTCGATAGGCATCGAGCACGAAGGGTACTTCGACGACCCCACCTGGTTTACCGGCCGGATGTACCGTTCCTCGGCGAGGCTGGTGGCATACCTGTGCTGGTGGTACGGCATCCAGATAGACCGTCGACACATAGTCGGGCATTACGAAGTCTCCTATACCGAGTGCCCCGGCCCATGGTGGTGGGACCATTACATGGGGCTCGTATGGCGGTAGGCCTGGAGGTAGCTGTGGTCCGCAGGAGAATCCGCCTGGTCAAGTTGGTCGCGGGGTTAGTGCATACGTTGCACGATTGTGATCGAGTCGGGAACGCCGATTACATACAATATGTCCTCTATACGCGGCACGTCTCGCAATGCCTCGCCCGGCGGATTGCCAACCGGATAGTCGGGGGGCGACTGCCCTGTGCTATCATCCGGCTTCCTTAGAGATAAGGGGGGAGAAAACGCGCAGCATATTGTGGTCGTCGTCGCGCGAAGGCGCTACATCTAGCGGCAAGGGAACGGCACAACGCGCCGTCCGCTCGCCAGCCTCCGGAAGCCACACCCACCGGACTGGCGGGGGCGTCCGACTAGCCTACATGCCCGGCCTCGACGGGTTGCGTGCGCTCGCTGTCATCGCCGTGCTCCTCTACCACGCCGGGCTCTCGTGGATACCCGGGGGATTCCTCGGGGTCGAGGTCTTCTTCGTGTTGAGCGGGTACCTCATAACCGCGCTGCTGCTCGCGGAGTGGCGCACCCGCGGCTCGGTCGACCTGAAGGCTTTCTGGCTCGGGCGGGCGAGGAGGCTCTTGCCCGCGCTCTACCTGGTGCTCATCGCCACGCTTGCGTACGCCATCTTGTTCTTGCCCGGCGAGGTCGCGGGCCTGCGCGGCGACGTGATCGCGGCGCTGGGGTACGTGACCAACTGGTACCTCGTGTTCGGCCACGAATCCTACTTCGAGGCCATCGGCCGACCGTCGCTCCTCAAGCACCTGTGGTCGCTGGCGGTCGAGGAGCAGTTCTACCTCTTCTGGCCGTTGGTGTTCTGGCTAGGGGTGAGTTTCGGCGCGACGCGCTGGCGCACGCGCCGGGTCCTGATGGCGGCGCTCGGCG
>DATACV010000203.1:0-2723 GCA_036258875.1 Rubrobacteraceae bacterium | reverse complement strand
ACTCGCGCGTGACCTCGACGTTGCCCTTCTTGAGCTTGCGACCGAGCAACACCAGCGTGCTCTCCAGCCCCTTGCGCACGTCGGCCTCCTTGAGGGAGGTCTTGTCCATGTGCGAGTAGGACTTCACAGCGCGCACCAGCTCGGAGATGCGGGCCGAGGCCTGCCAGATCTCGCGCAGCAGCTCGTCGCCCGTGAGCTCCGCGGTGAGCGACGTGGTGGCCTGGCTCGCCGCGGAGCTCACGGGCGACGAGCTGCTGCGCGAGATCCGGCAGGCCTCGGCCCGCATCTCCGAGCTGGTGGGCGCTGTGAAGTCCTACTCGCACATGGACAAGACGTCCCTCAAGGAGGCCGACGTGCGCAAGGGGCTGGAGAGCACACTGGTGTTGCTCGGTCACAAGCTCAAGAAGGGCAACGTCGAGGTCACGCGCGAGTACGAGGAGGATTTGCCGCCGGTCTGCGCCCACGGCGGCGAGCTCAGCCAGGTCTGGACCAACCTGCTGGACAACGCCATAGACGCGGTCGAGGGCGACGGTCACGTCGGGGTTAGGGCCGTACGCGAGGGCGACAGGGTACTGGTGGAGATCTCCGACGACGGCCCGGGCATCCCGGAGAAAATCCGGGACCGCATCTTCGAGCCGTTCTTCACCACCAAGCAGGTCGGCAAGGGCACGGGGATCGGGCTGGACATTACCTACCGCGTTGTCGTGAAGGAGCTCGGTGGCGATATCCGCGTCTCCTCGGAACCGGGCGACACCCGTTTCGAGGTGCGCCTGCCGGTCGCTCCCGGCGCCAGGGGGGCGGCATGACGACCGTGGAAGAACTGCGCCTGTCCTCGCTGTTCGAGGGTCTGAGCGACGAGAAGCTGGGGCGCATCATCGCGGAGGGCACCGAGTTGCGGGTGCCGAGGGGCGAGGTCTTCGCCAGGGAGGGCGAGCCCATCGAGCACCTCTACGTCGTGCTCGACGGGGAGCTCAGGATCACCAAGCTCGTGGACGGCCGTGAGATGGTCATAAACCACTACGGACCCGGGGTCTTCTTCGGCGAGGTGCCGCTGCTGGCGGGGACGCCGTTCCTGGCCAGCGGTCGCGCGCTGGAAGACAGCCGCCTCTTCGCGATCCCCAAAGCCATCTTCCGCAAGATGCTCACCTACTATCCCTCGTTCGGCGACACCGTGCTCGAGACGATGGCCCATCGGGTACGGATCCTGCAGTCCGTCGCCCAGGAGCGCGAGAGGCTCGACTCGCTCGGGACGCTAGCGGCTGGCCTCGCCCACGAGCTCAACAACCCCGCCGCGGCGAGCCTCAGGGCCGCCGGCAGGCTGCGCGAATGCTTCGAGAACCTGCGCAAGACTGGCATGAAGATCTCGCGCTCGGCGGCCTCGGGTGCCCTCGTCCCGGCCCAGCTCGACGAGCTGGACCGCATCGTCGCGGGTGCTCTCGGCTCCGCCAGCGACCCTTCGGACGGTCTCGATCCCGTGCAGGCGTCGGACCGGGAGGAGGAGCTCGCCCGGTGGCTCGAAGGGACCGGCGTGGAGGAGGCCTGGGACCACGCCGCTACCTTCGCGCGAGCCGGCCTCGACGCGCCAGCACTCGAGCCCGTGGTCGGCGTCGTGGGGCGCGACTGCGTCGGCGAGGCGCTCCGCTACCTGGAGGCGGTGCTCGCTGTGGCGGGGCTGGTCGAGGAGGTCGAGGCCAGCACGACGCGCGTCTCGGCGCTCGTGGAGACTATGAAGGCGTACTCGCACCTGGACCAGGCCCCGTTGCAGGACGTTTACGTCAACGAGGAGCTGGACAACACCCTCGCGATCCTCGCCTACGAGCTCGGCGAGGTCGAGGTGGTGCGCCAGTACGACGACGCGCTGCCGCGCATCACGGCCTACGGCGGCGAGCTCAACCAGGTCTGGACCGCGCTCATAGACAACGCCCTCGACGCCGTCGCCGAGGTGGACAGGCCCAGGATCACGCTGCGCACCGGCTGCGAGGGCGACCGGGTCCTGGTCGAGGTGGCGGACAACGGGCCGGGCGTCCCCGAGGAGCTGCAGCGGCGCGTCTTCGAGCCCTACTTCACCACCAAGGGCGTCGGCGCGGGGGCCGGCCTCGGGCTCGACGTGAGCTACCGAATCGTCGTTGGCCGCCACGGCGGTGACCTGCGCGTCGTCTCAAGGCCCGGCGATACCCGCTTCCAGGTCCGGCTCCCGCTGGATGGTCCGGACGGCCAGGCCGAGCCGTCCACTGGCAGGTCCGTGGAAGCCACGCCGCGGGGCGGCGGCCGGTGATGCGCATCCCCGACAACGCGACGTTGGCCGAGCGGCTGACGGAACGGCAGATAGAGTCCCTGGCCCCCTACGGGGTCGAACGACGATTGGCGCCCGGCGAGTACATCTTCGACGAGACGACCATCGTGGACAGCTTCTGGGTCCTGCTCGAAGGGGAGGTCAGGATCTCTCGTCTCGACGGCGCGCAGGAGACGCACGTCACGACGCTCCAGAGGGGCGACTTCACCGGTTCGCTCGTGGTAATGGCCGGCAAGACCTCCATCTTCCGGGCGCAAGCCACCGCTCCCAGCCGCGTACTGGAGATCGACGCCAGGTTCTTCCGACGCGTGAACGCCGAGCTGCCCGAGGTCGCGGACATCTTTATCTCGACGCTGGGGCGGCGGATGCGCTACACGCAGCGGACGCGCCGCCAGCAGGAGAAGATGGCGGCCCTGGGCAAGCTCTCGGC
>DATACV010000202.1:0-10845 GCA_036258875.1 Rubrobacteraceae bacterium | reverse complement strand
ACCGAAGACAGGGGGGATCTCCGCGCCGGCGAACGGGTAGTGCTCGAGCCGGCACTGGGCTGCGTTGCGCGCGGGATAGACCCGCCTTGCGCCTACTGCGCCTCGGGGCGCCACGCCCTCTGCGTGAACGTCGCGAAGGGGGACATCTCGCCCGGCATCCAGACCGGCTTCTGCCGCGACACCGGCGGCGGCTGGTCGGATGGCACGCTCGTCGCCCACCCCTCCCAGCTTCATAGGGTGCCCGACGACGTGCCCGACGAGGCGGCCGCCGCGATAGAGCCGCTCGCCTGCGCGGTCCACGCCGCGCTGAACAGCGCGCCGGGCCCGGAGGACACAGCGCTCGTGATCGGAGCCGGCCCCGTCGGCCTCTTCGTAGTCGCGGCGCTCAAGAGACTGACCGGCGTAAGGCGCATAATCTGCGTCGCCAAGCACGACCGGCAAACGAAAGAAGCCCTCCGCCTCGGCGCCGACGAGGTGGTGCACCCCAGAGAGACCTACAGGAATCTCCCGGCCATGCTCGGCACCGAGGCGTACAGGCCTGAGCTGGGCAAGCCCGTCGTCATGGGCGGCGCGGACAAGACCTTCGAGTGCGTGGGGTCTTCCGCGACGATCGAGGACGCCGTGAGGCTCACCAGGCCAGGCGGGGGCGCCACCCTGGTCGGGATGCCCCCGGCGCGGAGTAGCCTCGACCTCACGGCGCTCTGGTACAAGGAGGTGAGCCTCACCGGCTCCTACGCCTACGGGGTGGAGAGGCACGAAGACGAGGAGACAAGCAGCTTCGGGCTGGCGCTCCGCCTCGCGCCGGAGATAGGGCTCGAGACCATGGTTGGCCCCCGCTTCGGGCTGCGCGACTACCGGAAGGCCATCGCCGCGGCGCGCGCAGCGGGCCGAGAAGGGCACGTCAGGGTGGTCTTCGACCACAGAGCCGTCAGCCCTCAGTCCTCGGCCGTCAGCTAGAATTGCCACCGACGTGCCGCTTGTGCAACCGCGAGGCTATCCCGCGAGGGCTACTCGCACCGAGGCGAAGTCGGGAGCGAGAGAGGTGCAGTACGTGAAAGCTGATAGCTGACCGCTGATAGCTGACAGCTTTGCGACCGAAGGGAGCGATATGAGCCGTCCCGGTTTCACCACCATCCTCGACAAGAGCAGCCCCCCGATGATGTTCAACGCGGGGGACGGGTTCCGCTACGAGAGGTTGCCCGAGGGGACCCGGGTTGTCTACCCGCCGGGGCAGCTCGAGCCGCTCGCCGATCCAGGCGTCGCCATCGAGAAGGCGCTCCTCGAGCCTTTTGCGATGGAGCCGCTCCATGATCTCCTCCGGCCAGGCATGAAGCTCACCATCGCCTTCGACGACCTCTCGATCCCGCTCCCCCCCATGCGGGCTCCGGACAACCGCCAGCTCATCATCGAGAAGGTGCTCGAGAAGGCTTACGCCAGGGGCGTCGAGGACATCCACCTCATCGCGGCCCTCGGGCTGCACCGCAGGATGACGAAGGCCGAGATACAGCACATGCTCGGGAAGAAGATAGTCAACAGCTTCTACCCTGACAGGCTCTACAACTACGACGCCGAGGACGAGGAGAACCACACCACGATCGGGGAGACGGAGCGCGGCGAGGAGGTGCGGGTAAGCCGCCGGGTCGCCGAGAGCGACCTGCTCGTCTACGTCAACGTCAACTACATCCCTATGGACGGCGGCCACAAGTCCGTCCACACCGGCCTCTCGCCGTACTCCTCGATCCGCCACCACCACAACCCCAAGACGCTGGAGCACACCCGCTCTCTGATGGACCCACCGAACTCCGCGATGCACGGCTCCATAGACCGGATGGGCCGCATCTTCGACGAGAACGTGAAGGTCTTCCACATAGATACTACCCTGAACAACGCCTCCTACCCGGCAGTCTTCGACTTCATGGCGAAGCCCGAGCACGAGTGGAGCCCCATCACCAAGGCCAACTTCCTCGCCAACCACGGGGCGACGCGCTCGATGCCGCGCCCGGCAGCGCGCAGGGTCTTCCAGAGCATAAAGGCCCCGCACAAGATGACGAGCGTGCAGGCAGGTGCCACCGACCCCGTCCACGCAGAGACGCTCAAGCACACCTACCGCCAGCAGCTCGTCCCCGTCGAGGGACAGTCGGACGTGGTTCTGCTCGGGGTCCCTTACCTCGGGCCCTACAACGTCAACTCCGTGATGAACCCCTTGCTGGTCATGAACATGCTGCTCGGGTACCTCTTCAACCTGTACAAGGGCAACCCGCTCGTGCGGAGGGGCGGGGTGCTCATCGGGACCCACCCCATGCCGGAGGAGTTCCACGAGATCCACCACCCCTCCTACATAGACCTCTGGAACGAGGTCCTCACCGAGACCACCGACCTCTACGAGATCGCCTCTCGCTACGAGGAGAAGTACGCCTACGACCCCTGGTACCGCACCCTCTACCGCAACTCCTACGCCTACCACGGCGTCCACCCCTTCACCGTGCTCTACTGGGCCGCCCACGCTACGGAGCACCTCGGGGACGTGATCGTGGTCGGCGGCGACCCGATGACCACCAAGCGCCTCGGCTTCAAGCGCTCGAACTCGGTAGCCGAGGCCCTCGAGATGGCGCAGGACACCGTCGGCCCGAGCCCGAGCACCACCTACATGCACATCCCGCCGCTCTTTATCTGCGAGGTGAGCTAACCGCGCGGGGGGTCGGGACGTCACCCAGGCCATTGGCCCTGGTGTAGCGGGCGAGCACCAGACCGGGCTCGACCGCAATTGTATAGAATCGTACTTCGATACGGCGCGTCCGTGCCGGATGTAACGGGTGTCAAGTACGGGGAAAGACTACTCCTGCTCGTTCGGCAAGCCGGACGGCAACAACCATGTCACCGAGGTGACCATGGCGCGAGAGGCGGACTCTAAATCGTGGGTCGGGACGCTGAGATCCTCCATCAACCAGTAACGCGAGCAGAGGGCGAGACGCCCCTCGGGCGCGACAGCCGGCGGTATTTGCCCTTGCTCACCACGCATCGTCTGGAGGCTCACGTTCGGCTCCAGCCTGCTCTCCTCCTGTCACCCTTGAGACTTCTAGCGTTTTCAAGAGGAGGCCCGCGGTGGAACGACGGGGACCCTCAACCGGGCGCCGTGTTCGCCCCCGCAGTGGAGAGCGCAAGATCCTCGCGGGCCGCGCTCGTATGCTGCGGGGAACTGGCCGAAGAGGGGGTTCCGGGTCGAGAACCAGCGCCCCTGCACATCGAGCCGCACCTGCTCCCCCTCGCGGAAGAACGTCGCCGACGGTAGCAGCGCGATGTCCACGGGCACTACCTCGCCGGGCTTCAACGGCTGGAACTCGTCGTAAGCGTGAACCGGTCGCCACGGGGTCGAGCACTCGGGGTCGAGCTTGCGCAGGGATGCCTTGAGCCAGCCCGTGCTGACCCGGTCGAAGCCGTAGCCGTACGAGCCCTCGAAGGGGACCACACGCCCGGCGCGCAGCTTCTGGATGCCGACGAAGAGGTAGACGTCCTCGGCCCGCCTGAGCTCGAGGAACAACCGCAGCGCCATCGGGCCGGTGACCTCCACGTCCTCCGGGACGTCCCAGAGGAAGCTGGCGCGGCCCGACCTGGTGTCGAAGCTCGTTACGCCGGCCTCGGTTACCGGCGCGTTGGTGAGGTGTCCGTCCGCGCTCAGGTACAGATCCGTCCACCGCGTCTGCGGCAGCGGCCACGCCTCCTCGGGGCGCACCTCGTGGACCGTAGTGCGATCCTCGCGCACCTCGAGGCGCACGGGGGGCACCTCGGGCATGCCGTTCTCCTCGCCTTTGAGGAAGTGGTCGAAGAACCGGCTCTGGAAGGCCAGGGCTTCCTCGGAGTAATACTCGGCCCACTTGCCGCCGCGGTGGGAGTAGAGCCAGCGGTGTGGCGAGCCCACGCGCTCGAAGGCGCGCAACGAGCCGCGGCTGTGGAGCTGCTGGTCCGAGAAGCTACCGCACACCAGGAGGGGGACCTCGATCCGCTCGAGCTCGGGCGTACGGGCTCTCCACCACTCGTCGCGCAGGGGACGGGCGATCTGCTCTTCTCGTACATCTTCGCTGGGCCGCCCCCCTCGCTTTACGCCGGCGCTCCACACGCGCATGAACCCGTCCTCGCGGATGCCGCCCGGACGCGCGAAGTCACGATAGACGTCGCTGAACCCTTCCCAGGGGCAGATCGCCGCGAGGTGGGGCGGGCGCAGGGCTGCCACCTTGTACTGGCTGAGGGCGAGGTAGGAGACCCCGTTCATCCCTACCTGGCCGTTGGACCAGGGCCGGGTCCCGGCCCACTCGATGAGATCGAAGATATCTCGGGCTTCTGCGTCGGTAAGGAGGTTACCCCGCCCGTCGGAGGTCCCGAAGCCGCGCAGGTCGCAGTTCACAACTGCGTAGCCGCGCGGCACCCAGTACGCCGGGTCGGGTGCTTCCCAGGATGTCCAAGCCGAGAAGGTGAGAGGCTTCGGCTGGCGAAGCATGCGGTACTGTTGCGGGGGCCGGTAGCCTAAGGGGCCACGCTCGGGTAGCCTGTCCTTCCCGTAAGGATGAGCGCACATGATGACCGGGTAGCTGCCGTCGCCTTCGGGGCGAAAGACGTTGACGCGCAGGATAGTGCCGTCGCGGACCGCCACCTCGACATCCTTCTCGAAGCGGACCCCAGGAGGCGGGGGCGTGATCTCGACCGGGGGTGAGACGATGCCTCCCAACCGTCCGACCGCGTAGCGCCAGCCGGGCCTCTCGCCCGGCGACGTCACGCCTTCTCTACGGCGACCGGTGCGGCGTCGCCAGAGTAACAGGGCAAACGCCATCCCCGCCAACAACAGCGCCTTGCTTCTCATCCGACGCACCTCCTGAATGCTATGCCTCGTCGCTGCCAACCGTGCTTCCCCACAACTTGGCGCCGGTGGAACCGACCCAGAGTAGCACCACGGCGAGAAAGAGATAGTACGCAACATTCGGCAGGGCAAGGAGAAGGGTGCCGAGAATGCCCGTCGCGAGGGTGTAACGGGCGTGGTTCCGCCAGAGTGGTTCCTTCCTCAGCCTCCACCACAGGAAGTAGAGGGCCGACAGCAGCGCAAGGACGAAAACCACAAAGGCCAGGTCGTGGACCCAGCCGTGCAGCGTCCGCGGCGTGGTGCGCCTTATCGGGTCTGTCTCGAAGCTCATGAGCGCCATAGCCGTCCCGGCTGCGAAGAGCAGGGCGGGACCGGCCCGCGAGCCACGTCCTCCCGTGGCTCCGCGGTGCAATCCGACGGCGAAGATCATCAAGAGGAGTCCCGAGAAGACGAAGCCCGCGTTCAGCGCCCAGCCGTGTCGTCCGAGGGCGAGGCCGCTCGGCCAGGCGCCGGCGGGGTCGCGCAGCGGTCGCCACCCGATCCCCACCATGAACTCGAACTGGATGACGGTCAACGCCGCGAGGACCGCCGCAAAGAGTGCCGGCCCTACCATGCCGGCGACCGCCGCCGCCCTGACCAGGGCGCGGGTCCCCTTTGTCGCTACCGGCGCCGACGGACCGCAAGCCCCCTTGCTAGACCGTCTTTCGCAACCCGACGAGGGTCAGCAGGCAGATGACCGTGAGAAACAGGTACGAGAGGACGTCGCCGCCGATGTCGGCGAGCGCCCCGCCGAGAGGAGCCCCGACGGCGTAGCCGGAAGCCCAGGCGAAGTTGGTAATACCGAAGGCAAGGGCCCCCTCCGTCCCGGCCTTCTCCGTGCCGCGCGAGAAGAGCGCGGTGCCTGGCACGAGCGGAGCGTTGAAGGCCCCGCTGGCGAGAAAGACGAGCAGGCCGAGGACCCAGGGGTTCCCGACCCACGGGAGCACGAGCAGGATCCCAACGGTGATGAGAAGGCCCGTCACCACGGGCCTGAGGTAGCCGGCCCGATCGGTCCAGCGCCCGAGCAGGGGGTGGACGACGGCCTCGAAGGCGGCGCTCACCAGGAAGACCGCACCGACCGCCGCAGCGCCCCACCCGAGTCGGCTCAGCTCGAGCGGCACGAGCACGGCCAGCGCGGAGAAGAGGAGGGGGGAGAGCCCGATGAGCCAGAGCCCGGTCGCCAGCCGCGGTTGAAGGATCGGCCTGAGCATCGCGAAGAGCGGCCGCCTCTCGGCGAGGGCGGGGGCGTGCTCGAGGGCGGCCCAGAGGGCGATGCCGGCGCCTACCGCGGCGACGGCGGCGAAGGCCGGGACCAGCCCGACCGTCGCGGCCACGCTTCCGAGAACGGGCCCGAGCAACGCCCCGAAGACCGCTGCGCTGACCATGATCCCGATAAGCTCCCCCCGCCGCTCCTCGGGGGCGCGCGCCGTGAGCCACGTGAAGGCCGCGACCCACGAGAGGGCGCTCCCGAAGCCCCCGACGAAGCGCGCCAGCACGAGCAGGGAGGCGGCGTCCACGAGCCCGAACGCCAGGCTGGTCAGGGACATCAGGATCAGACCGACCAGCGCGGCCGCCTTGACCCCGGCCCGCGACGCCAGGTACGCTCCCGGCGCGGAGCCGACGAGCACCCCGGCCCCGTAAGCCCCGCTCAGGACGCCGACCGCGGACTTGGAGAGCCCGAACTCCTCGCTGAAGTAGGGGACGAGCGGGGTGAGCGCCGCGTAGAAGATGGTGTCGACGAGGACTATGGCGGAGCATAGGGCGAGCAGTCGGCGCATGGACGCTATTCTAACCTCCAAACTGTAAAATCCAGCGGGTGTCCTCCAGAAGAGATCAGCTAGAGCCGGAGACGGCGGCGAACCGCGGGCCGCGCGCCCTGGCGACCCGGCCGATGATCCTGGTCCTCTTCGCTTCGTTCTTCACGATGGTCGGCTTCTACCTGCTCCTCTCCGTCGTGCCCCTCTACGCCGCCGAGAGGGGGGGCGGGAACTCGGGCGCGGGGTCGGCGACGGCTGTTTTCATGCTCTCGACTGTGCTCGCCCAGCTCGGGATGCCGCGTGTCCTGGCGCGCTTCGGCTACCGGGCAGTGCTCGCGGCGGGGCTCCTTCTGGTGGGACTCCCGGCCTTTCTCTACGGGCCGCTCGGGGGGGTGCCGGCCATCCTCGCCGTCACGCTGGTCCGCGGCGCCGGGTTCGGCGCGGCGATCGTGGCGCTCGCAGCGCTCGTGACCGAGCTCGCCCCTCCCGGACGCCGCGGCGAGGCGCTCGGGCTCTACGGGGTGGCCCTCACCCTGCCGACCGTCTTCTGCGGCGCTCTGGGGCTCTGGATCGTGGAGCGCTCGGGCTTCGCCCTGGTCTTCGTGGTCGGCGCCCTGGCTCCCCTCCTCGCCGCCTCGGCCGCGCTCGGGGTATCCGAACCGGACAGGCGCGAACAGGAGGGCGCGGGTCTGCTACGGACCCTGTTCGAGCGGACCTCGCTCCTGCGCATCTTCCTGCTCTTCACCTCCTGCACAGCCGTCTCGGGCGTCGTGGTCACCTTCCTGCCCCTCTCCGCCCCCGGCCCCGGCCTCTTCTCCGCCGCGACGGCCCTGCTGCTCCTCGGTGTCTCGGCCACCTTCTTCCGCTGGTGGGCGGGACGCCTCGGGGACCGCCGGGACCCCCGCGTTCTCCTCGTTCCCGGTCTCCTGTGCGCCGCGCTCGGGATGGCCGTCCTCTCGCTGGAGGGTCTCGCGCTGCTCGGCGGCGCCCTCCTCTTCGGGGCCGGCTTCGGTATGCTCCAGAACACCACCCTGCTCCTGACCATGCAGCGCGTCCCGAAGTCCGAGTACGGGCTCGGGAGCACCCTGTGGAACCTCGCCTTCGACGCCGGCACCGGCGCCGGCGCCTTCGTCTTCGGGTTCGTGGTCGGGGCCGCAGGCTTCTCCTGGACCTACGTCCTGTGTGCCGTGCTGCTGGTCGCGACTACCGCCCTGGTCCCCGGCACAGGGCCAGAGAAGCTATCCCAGCCTTAGAGAGGAGAAGATGGGACTGAACTCGCATTCCGGCGTATTGAAGGTGCGGGAAGCCCTGGAGGAGCAGGGTTGCCAGCCCGAGGTGGTGGAGCTGGAGCGGACCGCGCGCAGCGCGGCCGAGGCGGCGGATGCCCTCGGCGTCAGGGTGGAGCAGATCGTCAAGTCGCTCGTGTTTCGGGGGACGCGGACCGGTAGCCCCGTCCTCGTCCTCGCAGGCGGCGCGAACAGGGTAGACGAGGACCGGGTCTCCGACCTCGTCTCCGAGCCTGTCGGGATGGCGGACGCCGCCTACGTGCGCGCGAAGACGGGCTTCTCCATCGGCGGCGTGCCGCCGGTTGGCCACGCCGAGCAGCCCGTGACGCTCGTGGACGAGGACCTGTTGGAGGAGAGGCAGGTCTGGGCCGCCGCCGGGCACACTCACGTGGTCTTCGGTCTGGAGCCGGTCGAGCTCGTGCGGATCACCGGCGGCCGGGTGGCCGAGGTCAAGTGAGAACGCGTTTACCGGATCCTCGGCGCCGGCTGCTAACATTGTGAGCGTGGACAGGACGAGCAAGCACGGGTTTTTCGGGGGCCTCACGACCTGGCTCGCCTGGGAGCGGCGGAGCCGGGCCAACCGGGTGCTTTTCGTCGCCACGCTCTCTCTGGCGGTCTTCGTCACGCTGGCGTTCGCGTGGGCGACGCTACAGCCCTACCCCGGCGACTTCGCGCGCTACTTCGCCTTCTACTGGGTGTGGGGCCTCTGCGCAATCGCCATCCTCCTCGGGATGGCCGAGTACAAGACGAGCCCGCTGCGCAGGCGGCAGGAGCGCGGGCACCTCTTCTTGCTGCTCTACGTCGGGGCGCTCCTCATAATCACCCGCGCCCTGAACATGTTCCTCTACTGGGGCTGAAGCCCTTGTACCGGGCCTTGCTCTTCGACCTCGACGGCACGCTCGCCGAGACCGACTCGCTGCACCTGCCGACGTGGGCGGACGCGCTGCGGCCCCACGGCGTCGAGATCGACGCGCGGTTCTTCAGGGAGAACATCAGCGGTCGCAGCAACGCGAAGATCGCGAGAGACCTGCTCCCGCACCTCTCCGCGAAAGACGCGCGCGACCTGACCGGAGCCCAGGAGTCAAGCTTCCGCGAGCGCGCCCACGAGCTCGAACCCCTCTCCGGTCTCGTGGACTTCATGGAGGAGGGCAGGCGCCGCGGCCTCTCGCTCGCGCTCGTCACCAACGCGCCGCGGGAGAACGCCGAGGCGGTACTGCTCGCGCTCGAGCTCGACGAGATCTTCGACGAGGTGGTGCTCTCCGACGAGGTCGGCCCCGTCAAGCCCGACCCGGCCCCCTACACGGCGGCGCTCGAGAGGCTCGGCGTCACCCCCTCCGAAGCCCTCGCCTTCGAAGACTCGACCTCGGGCATCGCATCGGCCGTCGGGGCCGGCATCCCGACGGTAGGCATCGCCTCTACGCAGGCGCCACAGACCCTCGAGGACGCGGGGGCTTTCATGGTGGCCGAAGACTTCACCGAGCCGGAGCTGAGGAGGCTTCTGGACCTGTAGAGCGGGTTGCTAATAGGTTCTCAGGCTCTTAGGTTTTTAGGGGTGCTCCTGGCGGGAGACTCCCGCCTCCCCGACCCTCAAAACCTCAGAACCTCAAAACCTTACCCCGCAAAAGGCGCGCCCCTCTCACAAACCGCTCCAGATTCCCTGAAGCCTGATGCCCGTAACTTGCGTCTAGCGCAACACCTCCGCCGTAACGGCTTCGCCGGTCTCGCCCAGCGGCACCGTGACGGCGCGGCTCTCCTCGTCGTAGCTCGACTCGACGCTCTCGCCGTTCACCGTGACGGACTCTGGCGCGGAGCCGAAGCCGCGCAGCTCCAAGCGGAGCTCCTCCCTCTGCGTGACGAACGAGCCCAGACGCTCCCCGATGCGCACCTTGACCCTCCCGGCGGCCTCCTCGCACGAGACGGTCCGCCGCGCGTACTCGCCGTTCTCGTAGCCGAACCCGTCGCCCGCGTCCTCGTAAAGAGTAGAATCGTCCGCGCCTTCCGCCGGATACAGGAGGAGGGTGAGGGGGTCCCACGGTCTCTCGCCCGTGTGGGCCATCTCCGGGCCAAGGGGGACGGCGGTGTTCGCCCTGACGTAGAGCGGCGGCTTGCCAAGGGGCGCGTGGGCGAGGACGTGGGCCGGGCCGTCGAAGCGCTCGCCGGTCCAGTAGTGGAACCAGCATCCCCGGGGCAGGTAGACGTGGCGGTGCTCGATGCCGGGACGGGTTATGGGGGCGACGAGAAGGGCGCCGCCGAGGAGGAACTCGTCGTCGGCCGTGTAGGTAGTCTCGTCCTCCGGGAACTCGAAGAGGAGGGGACGGAGGATCGGAGCCCCCGTCCCGTGGCATTCCTCGAAGAGGGTGTATAGGTACGGGATGAGGCGCTGTCGCAGCTTGAGCATCTCGCGGCACACCGACGTGTAGGGCTCCCCGAAGACCCAGGGCTCCTGGCGGCGGGTGCCCAGGGTGGTGTGGTTGCGGCAGAAGGGCTGGAAGGCCCCGAACTCGGTCCAGCGGGCGAGGAGCTCGCCGTTCGCGTCGCCCCCGAAGCCGCCGACGTCCACCCCGGTCCAGGCGACGCCCGAGAGGCCGAGGTTCTGGAGCTGGGGCATGCTCATCCACAGGTGCTCCCACCAGCTGGAGTTGTCCCCAGTCCACTGCAGGGCATGGCGCTGCAACCCGGCGTAGCCGGCGCGCGTTATGACGAACGGACGCTCGTCTGGCCTGAGCTTCAGGAGACCCTCGCGGGCGGCACGGGCCATGAGCGAGCCGTAGGTGTTGTGGATCTGGGCGTGCAACCTGGGGTCCTCGTCACCCGGATGCACGACGTCGTTCGGCATCGTGGCGCCGCGGGGTATGAAGAGCGCCGGCTCGTTCATGTCGCACCAGATCCCCGCGACGCCCCTGTCGAGGAGGGC
>DATACV010000201.1:0-8454 GCA_036258875.1 Rubrobacteraceae bacterium | reverse complement strand
TCGGCCGGCTGGCCGAGAAGGACGCGACGCTCGGCGCGATCCTGAACAACCTCTCCGAGGGAGTGGCCGCGACCGACGCGCAAGGCAATGTGGTCTTCGCCAACCCGGCGGGGCGAGACATGCTCGGCATGGGCGAAGACGACGCTGAGATTCCCCGCCCCTGGGAGGATTTCGACCTGCGCGAAGCTGTCGCCACCAGCGCCCGGAAGCGGGAGGGCGGGGAAGCCAGCGTGCGGGGAGAGAAGTCCTTCCTGCGGATCAAGCTCGAGTACGTGCCTAACCTGGGAGACGGTGGCAAGGAGGGGGTGCTGATCGTGGTCCAGGACCTCTCGGAGGGGCGTCGACTCGAGGAGGCCCAGCAGAGGTTCCTCGCTAACGCAGCCCACCAGCTACGCACCCCACTTTCGGCGATCACCTTCGCCGCGGAGCTCTTGTCGACCAAAGGCGACGATCCCGTCGCCCGCCGCCGCTTCCTGGAGCACATACTCACCGGGGCCGAGAGGATGCGGCGGCTCTCCGACTCCCTCCTCAAGCTCGCCCGCGTCGGCTGGGGCCGGCGAGAACCGGAGTCGGAACCGGTCGATCTCTCGGAGGTCGCCCATGGCGCGGCCGGGCTCGCGAAACCCCTGGCCGAGGGCGCGGGGCTAGAGGTAACCGTAGAAGGGAAGGCAGGGTGGGTCGTCGCCGATCCCGTGCTGCTCGAGGAGGCGCTCCTGATCCCCATAACCAACGCCATCCAGCATTCCGATCCCGGCCAGACGGTACTGTTGCGTCTCTCCGGGCCCTCGGTGACAGTCGAGGACAGAGCGGGAGGCATAGCCGACGAGGATCTCCCCCACATCTTCGAGCGCTTCTACTCGGGGAAAGGCCTTTCCGGCGGTTCTGGCCTCGGCCTGCCGATCTGTAAGGACCTCGTGGAGAGAATGGGCGGGGAGGTCTCGGTCTGCTCCGAGAAGGGCGTCGGGACAGCCGTGAAGATAGAACTGCCGGGGGCCGAACCGGATGCCTAGGCTGCTCGTAGTGGAAGACGATGACGCCATGCGAGATATGGTCGGCTACGCGCTCGCAGACGAAGGTATGGAGGTCGAGGCGGTCGCCGACGGCGACAGTGCGCTCGAGGTCTTCTCCAGCTCGGGTCCTTTCGACCTCGTAATACTGGACGTCATGCTCCCAGGCGTAGACGGCGTCACCGTCTGCAAGGAGCTGACCTCGAAGAGCGACGTCCCCGTGATCATGCTCACCGCCCGCGACGACGAGACGAGCGTCGTGGTGGGGCTCGAGGTCGGGGCCGACGATTACATCACCAAGCCGTTCAGTCACCGGGAGCTGGTAAGCCGCGTCCGCGCGACCCTGAGGCGCCGGCGCATCGACGCCAGGGCACTATCCGAGCAGAAGCTCCTCGAGTTTCCGGGCCTGGCGATCGACCTGACACGCCGCCAGGTGGTCGCGCAGGGTACTCTCGTGGAGCTCACGGCCGCGCAGTTCAACATCCTCGCGCTCCTCGCCTCCCACCCCGGGAGGGTCTACGGCAGAGGACAGATCATGGAGGCCGTGTGGGGCACCGAGTTCTTCGGAGATTCTCGCGCTGCGGACATGCAGATCCGCAACATACGCGAGAAGATAGAGCCCGACCCGAAGAACCCTCGCTACGTGCTGACCGTGCGCGGGACCGGCTACAAGTTCGCCGAACTTTAGTATTCATCTAACGCCCGTAGCGAGGGCGTCGATCACGCTATCGTGTCGTTTCGCTCGGGGGCTCGATCCCCACGCTCGTTAGCGTGCGAGCTGATCCAGCCTCCTCGTTTCGCCAACCATGTCCCCGCAGCTCCTGCCGGAGCCGTAAAACCGAACAGTGCACCCGGCGCAAAGGCCGCGGCGACGTAACTTCCTTGGGGGTCCTTAACAAGACCCTTACTCGATCCTGACCGCCGCTTACCTGGCCCTTACGAACCGGCGCTACGCTTGGCTCGGGCAGAGAGGACGAGTCGTTAGTAGCGCCCATCCTCATGTGGGACGGTTCGTCCGTGTGCGATAACCGTGCCCGCACAGGAGGTGGCAAAGGTGTCGAAAAACAGGGCGGCTCGGCGATCATTCTGGCTGATCGCCACACGGACGCACGGCAGGATGGAGGTGTTGACCATCGCCGCCGGCGGCGAGATGGTGCTCCCCATCTTCAGCTTCCAGGAGGAGAGCGAGCTCTTCCTCAGTCCTGAAGCTAAGGGAGCGGACTGGTCGCCAAGGGAGACCACCACCGGAGAGCTTGCTTCGTTGCTACTGGGGCTCTGCACGCGGGTGGACAAGGTGGCACTCGATCCGTTGCCGGGTCTTGGGGAGAGGGAGATCCTCGGGCTCGTGAGCACGGGTCGAAGGCACTTCCTGCACCACCTGCTTGGTGACGTTTCGGCGCACCCCGAGCGCAAGAACTCGTCCGGACGCGTGATGGGGCGTTCAGATCCCGCTCGCCTCCGGAAGAGCCAGACGATGCCCACGCAATCTGTAGCACGCCACTGAACCAGGTCTGCCCCGCCGAAGGAGGTCGAGAGGTCGTGTCCACTACGAGCGGTTTGCTGGGCATGAAGATGCTGCTCGCCACCGACGGCTCCAAGGAGGCCGAGCTGGCCGCCAAGTCTGCCGTCGAGTTGGCCGGTAGCACGGGCTCCGAGCTGCACGTGGTCTACGTCGAGCCGCTGCCCGGCTTTATGAAGAATGGCGACTCCGGCACCCCAGGCTACGACCGCGGGCTCCACGAGATGATCGAGGAGGAGGGCCGAGAGAAGCTCCGGAAGTTAGTGTGGCGGGTGAAGGTCGCCGGCGGGACCGTGACCGGCTCCCACCTCAGGATGGGAGCGGTGGCCGAGGAGATCGTGGGCTTGGCCGGGGAGCTGGAGGTGGACCTGATTATCGTGGGAAGCCGCGGGCTGCGCGGGATAAGACGCGCCATAACTGGTAGCGTCTCCGAGGGCGTGTTCCGGCACGCCCGCTGCCCGGTGATGGTGGTACGTCCTAAAGGCGGCAATCCGCCCAGCTGGCGTGGCGGCCGTCGAGCACGCGCATGGCGAGGACTTCTCGAGCTGCCCCACTCCTCTTCGCCGTGCAGGGAGAACGCGAAGGCTTCTACCGCACCGACCGAATGGCAGAACTCGTTGCGGCGGCGACGGCCCTCTGCCATGCTTGCAGGTGCAAGGAAAGAGAGGAGGTAGGCGTGGAACGCGTTGGAGGGGAGAGCGAGGGTCAGCGAGCTTCGATCGGGCAGGTGGCCTTCGCGAGCTTCGTGGGCACCGCCATAGAGTGGTACGACTACTTCTTGTACGGGACCGCAGCCGCGCTGGTCTTCAATCAGCTGTTCTTCCCGCAGTTCGCTCCGCTCACCGGCACGCTCGCGGCCTTCGCCACCTTCGCCGTGGGCTTCTTCGCGAGGCCGGTTGGGGGCATCGTCTTCGGGCATTTCGGGGACAGGATCGGGCGCAAGTCCATGCTCGTGATCACGCTCTTGATCATGGGAGCTGCGACGTTCCTGATCGGGCTCCTGCCTACCTTCGATGCGGTCGGGCTTTTGGCCCCCATCCTGCTCGTGGTGCTGCGCTTCTTGCAGGGCTTCGCCGTGGGCGGCGAGTGGGGGGGCGCGATCCTGATGGCGGTCGAGCACGCCCCCGACGAGAGCCGCAACTTCTACGCGAGTTGGCCGCAGCTCGGCTCGCCGGCGGGCCTCATACTCTCCACCGTCGTCTTCACCGCCTTCTCCTCGTTGCCCGAGGAGCAGTTCCTCGCCTGGGGCTGGCGGGTGCCGTTCCTCCTTAGCATCATCCTGATTGGGGTGGGGCTCTTCATAAGGCTCAGGATCCTCGAGTCCCCGGCCTTCAGGAGGGTCAAGGAGCTGCGCGCCGAGGTCAGGGTCCCCCTGATGGAGGTCCTCAAGAGGTACCCTGTCGCAGCCCTCCTCTCCGTGGGTGTCGTGCTGGTGAACATAGGCGGCTTCTACCTGGTCGTTACCTTCACGCTCGCTTACGCTACCGAGCAGCTCGGCATGCCGAGGAACGCCACCCTGATCGGCCTGCTGTTAGCGGGTGTCGCAGAGATAGCCGGGATCGTCCTGCTTGCGAGGACCGCCGACCGCATAGGCAGACGCCCGGTCGCCCTAGCGAGTGCGGCCTTCGTTACGCTCTTCGCCTTCCCCTACTTCTGGCTTGTGGACACGGGCGTGGTTGCCCTGCTCTGGGTCGCCATGAGCGTGTGGACCTTCTCAGCAGGTGCCCTCTACGGCATAACCGGCGCCCTGATCTCCGAGCTCTTCGAGGCGCGGGTGCGCTATTCCGGTATATCTTTGGGCTACCAAATGGCCGGGGTCCTGGGCGGCGCCCTGGCGCCCCTGATCGCAACCGCCCTCGTGCAGTGGGCCGGCGGGGCCTCCTGGCCTGTGGCGACCTATCTGTTCGCGATGTCCTTCATCAGCCTCGCTGCGGTTTTCCTCGCCTCTGAGCGCTTCCACGTGGGGGTCCACGACGAAGGGCGGCAGGACCTCGTCGGGGAGCGGGGCTGAGCGCGCCGGAAGATACCGAGGTACGGGGAGAACAACAGTGAATGAAGTCGAGCGGCGAGTACTCGAGAAGGTCGACGAGAACTGGGAGCGGGAGGTCCAGTTTCTCCGGGGCCTCGTACAGCGCCCGAGCACCCTAGGCCGTGATGCCCTCGTGCAACGCTTCGTGGCCGGGGAGCTTGAAGAAATGGGTCTCGAGCCGGACATCTGGCAGATAGACCACGCGGAGATAGCACGCCTACCCGGCTACTCACCCGTCGAGTGGTCCTACGAGGGACGCCCGAACGTCGCCGCCGTCTGGCGTACGCTCTCCGGGGGCGGCCGCTCCCTTCTCCTCAACGGGCACATAGACGTGGTGCCGGCTACCCCCGAGCACCACTGGAGCTTCGACCCCTGGGGCGGCGAGGTGTCTAACGGCCGGATGTACGGCCGGGGTGCGGCGGACATGAAGGGCGGTGTCGCCGCCATGATCTACGCCGTGCGGGCCCTAAGGGAAACCGGGATCCAGATCAGAGGCGACGTGACCCTCGAGACCGTGATAGAGGAGGAGTGCACGGGCAACGGGGCACTCGCGGCGAGAGCTCGTGGCTACGGAGCGGATGCCACCATCATACCCGAGCCCTTCGGGCGCAGGCTGCTCGAGGCACAGGTCGGCGTCATGTGGGCGCGAGTGACGGTGCAGGGTAGGGGCGCCCACGCAGAACGGGCTTCCGCCTCCGTGAACGCTGTCCTCAAGGCGTGTCGTCTTATGGAGGTGGTCAAGGAACTCGAGAAGCGCGTCAACGATCCGGCGGATCGCCACCCGTTGTTCGAGGACATAGAGCACCCGCTCAACTACAACATTGGCGTAGTCCGAGGCGGGGATTGGGCCTCCTCGGTACCCGAGGAGTGCGTCTTTGAGGTTAGGCTCTCCTGCTACCCCGGCGAAGATCTCGAGGAGGTCGGCACGCGGTTTAGCGAACACTTGCTCGAAGCCGCCAAGAGGGACCCCTGGCTCTCGGATAACCCGCCGGAGGTGAGCTTCTACGCCTTCAGAGCGGAGGGCTGCGTTGTGGATCGTGGAGAGCCCGTCGTGCAGACGCTGCAGCGATGCCACCAGGCGGTCACAGGCGAGGAGCCCGGCTTCTTCTCCTTCACTGGCACCACCGACGCCCGCTTCTTCAACCTTTACTACGGCATCCCGGCGACCTGCTATGGGCCGGCCGGCGACAACCTGCATGCCCCGGACGAGTGGGTCGATCTCGAAAGCGTCAGGGAGGTCACCAAGGTGCTGGCCCTGAGCGTCATGGACTGGTGTGGGGTAGCTGGCTAGGGACCTACGCCGCGGTGGATGCCGACAGTTGAAGGGTAGGGCGGATGACGAAGCCCACTCGAACCTCGTCCTGACCGTCGGCCATTCGACGAGGACCTTCGAGGATTTTTTGGGCCTTCTGCGAACACATGGCTCTCGCCGCCTGGTCGACGTGCGACGCTTCCCCCACTCCCCGCGGCACCCCCACTTCGACGGGGGGACAATCTCGAAGCGGCTACCCCGCGAGGACGGGATAGGCTACCGACACCTGCCGGGACTGGGAGGCCGCAGGCGTCCACGCCCCGATTCGCCGAACACGGGCTGGCGCAACCTCTCCTTTCGTGGCTACGCCGACCACATGCGAACGCCCGAGTTCCACGCGGACTTCGAGCGCCTTGTGGGGCTCTGCGAGGAGCGGGTCTGCCTCATGTGTTCGGAGGCGATGTGGTGGCGCTGCCACCGGAGGATGATCGCCGACGCTTTGCTGGTTCGGGGCTTCTCGGTGGAGCACATCCTGGGTGAGAATCGCCGGACACCCCACACGCTCACCCCCTGGGCGGAGGTGGTGGACGGTAAGGAGCTGCTCTACCCGCCCGAACCGTGAATTCCTGCGCCAAGTTCCTTGACGGGGTAGCGATTCGGCGCGGTAGAGCATCTCGTCGGCGTGCGCCACCAGTAGTACGTCCTCCTGCTACACCGGGACCGGCGGGTAGCGCTCACTATTTACGGTAGCCGCCTTGGGCGTTGCGATCTAGGTGGAGGGCTGTCTCCAGCCTACCGTCTTTAGAGGTGAGGGTGAATCTGAGCCGTGGAGGGATTGCGCTAGAGAAGAAACGTCTTTACGCTACGGCGTCCCACCGGGCTTCAGCTCCCTCCGTCCTGGTCGAACAAACCGCGCTCACGCGCCATCTCGAAGACTTCGTCCTCGCCACCGATTCTACCACCGGACCCTATCCCCTCCGCGTGCTCCGCCGCCGCGGGCGGAGCCTCTGAGGCCGTAGCGGGACCCTTGGCGCGTCCTACAGGTCCTTCGCTCCCACTCTGCGGCTCCGAAGCCTGCGGAGGAGCCTTGTGCAACGGCTCCTCAAGTGGAGCCGCGGGGGCTTCGGAGGACCCGTCGGCCACCCGACATTCCAGGCGGGGCCTCACGCCGAAGTGTTCCTCGAGCACGGCTCCCAGAGCGTTGCCGTGTCGAGACTTTCTGGCTTCAGCGGCGTGGAAATCCGAATCGGCGGGGAACTCGACCCTCAAAACGTTGCCCTCGAAGCCGACGGGGCGCCCCTCCTGGAACACGGTGGCCGTGAGTGCCTGACGGTTCCGCCTCAGGTCTTCCATGAGCCGCCTCCAACGCGAGGCCAGGGCCGCGACATCAATCGGGCCGGCCTTCGCGTCGGACGAATCGGGCAACGCGGCAGCCTCCGGCTCGGCCGGATCACCTACCACCGGCTCGTCTCCCGAGACCACCTGTTCTCCCTCCGGCCCGACCTCCAGGGTCTCCTCGCTGCTCGCGGTCTCCTGGGCTGCGACCCCGGGAGCAGACCCGGCAACGCTCCCGTTCGCCACCGCCTGCTCCAGCGCCTCCAGACGCCCGAGGAGACCCTCCACCGCTGGCTCCGTGTAGTCGCGGGTCAGCTTGATGAAGGTAAGCTCGAGCTCTAGTTTCGGGTCGCCGCCGCGCTTTATGCGGCCCAGAGCGCCATCCAACGCTTCGATGAGCCGCACGACCTCGGCGGTCGGGATACTGATGGCCTGCTCCTCGAGCGGACCGCGCTCGTCCGCCCCCACCTCGGCCAGAGCTATCTCCGGGGCATGCGGCAGGAGCATCAGGGTTCGCAGGTGCGAGATCAACTCCCCCACGAACTGGCCGAGGTCTCTGCCCTCGTTCGAGAGCCGGTCCACGATGCGCAAAGAGTCCGCGGCCCTGCGCTCGTGGAGCGCCGAAGTGGTCTCCAGAAGCGCCTCCGGGCCGACGCTCCCCAGGAGCTCGCGCACCATGGACGCCGTGATCGGTCCCTCGGCGAAGGAGGAGAGCTGGTCCAGCAACCCCTCGGCGTCGCGGAAGGAGCCCCGTCCCTCGCGCGCGATGACCGTGAGCGCCCCCGGCTCGACCTCGATCCCCTCTGTCCCAGCTATCTCGGCGAGCTTCTCCTTGATGGTCTCGACGCCGGGGCGCCGGAAGTCGAAGCTCTGGCAGCGGCTTACTATGGTCGGGAGCACCTTGTGCTTCTCGGTGGTGGCCAGGACGAAGACCACGTGCTCGGGTGGCTCCTCGAGCATCTTCAGGAGGGCGTTGAAGGCCTCGGCGGTCAGCATGTGGACCTCGTCTATGATGTAGACCTTCATCCGCCCTGCCACGGGGGCGAGGTTCACCCTGTCCCTGAGGTCCCGGATCTCGTCTATCCCCCGGTTGGATGCCGCGTCCATCTCGACCACGTCGAGCGAGGAGTTGTTCACGATCGCGCGGCAACTCTCGCACGTCCCGTCCGGCTCGGGTGTGGGACCGCTCGCGCAATTCAGCCCCATCGCAAGGACCTTGGCCGTGCTCGTCTTCCCCGTCCCCCTGGGGCCCGAGAAGAGGTAGGCGTGGGCTACGCGGTCGGTCTCTATCGCCCGCGAGAGGGTGCGTACG
>DATACV010000200.1:0-7885 GCA_036258875.1 Rubrobacteraceae bacterium | reverse complement strand
CCGTCGAGCTCGCCCCGCTCGTCGGCCTCTCCGAGTGCATCGTGGACCTCACCGCCACGGGGAACACCCTGCGCGAGAACGACCTAGTGGTCCTCGACGAGATCTCCCGCTCCACGGCCCGCCTGATCGCCAACCGCGGCTCCTACCGCCTCCGCCACGATGAGGTCGCCGCGCTGCTCGACGCAGTGCGCGGGAGCCTCCATGGTTAAGAGGCTCGACGCCCGCGGGATGGACCCGGGGGAGATGGTCGCGCGGCTTCGCCGTCCGGGAGGGTTCCTCTCCCCGCGGGTGCGCGACGCCGCCAGACGCATCCTGGAGGACGTGCGGGAGCACGGCGACGAGGCGCTGCTGGGGTACACGGAGCGCTTCGACGGGGTGCGCCCGGAGCGGTTGCGGGTCCCCGCAGAGGAGATCGAGACCTCCAGCTCCGAACTCCCGGCGCAGCTGGAGGAGTCCTTCCTCGCGGCGTTCGAGAACGTGCGCGCCTTCCACGAACGCGAGATGGACCGCCCCTGGGAGATGAGCCGCGACGGTGCTACGGTGGGGCAGCGGGTCCGCCCGTTGCGGAGGGTAGGCGTCTACGTCCCCGGCGGGCACGCGGCGTACCCGAGCACCCTCATGATGGCGGCGATCCCGGCTCAGGTCGCGGGGGTGCGGGAGATCTGCGTCTGCGCCCCGCCCGGCCCCGACGGTCGGGTGAGCGGGTGGGTCCTCGCGGTCGCGGGGCTGCTGGGGTTGGGGGAGATCTACGCCGTCGGGGGAGCGCAGGCCGTCGGGGCGATGGCCTACGGGACGGCGACGATCCCGGCCGTGGACAAGATATTGGGCCCCGGCAACGACTACGTGACGGCGGCGAAGCTCGAGGTCTTCGGCGCCGTCGGGGTGGACGCCCCGCAGGGGCCGAGCGAGGTAGTCGTCATCGCCGACGCCTCCGCCATCCCCGAGCGGGTCGCGCGCGACCTGCTCGCCCAGGCCGAGCACCTCTCGGGCGCCTCGGCGATCCTCCTCACCCCGAGCGCCAGACTCATAGATGATGTCGCGCCTCTCCTCTCCGGCGAGCCCGCCGACCTCGTCACCCTGGTCTGCGTACAGAGCGTCGAGCAGGCTGTGGAGCTCTCCAACCGCTACGCCCCCGAGCACGCGCACGTGATCTCCGAGGACCACGAGGCTATCCTGCACGACCTCGACGCGGTGGGGATGGTCGCCCTCGGGGACATGAGCCCGGTGGCACTCGGAGACTATGGGGCAGGACCGTCGCACGCCCTGCCGACCGGCGGCGCGGCGGTCTGGGCCTCGGCCCTGGGCACCCACGACTTCACGACCCGCACCAACTACATCCATTACACCGGCGAGGCTCTCGCGTCTTTCGGCCCGCACGTCGAACGTCTGGCGCACCTGGAGGGCTTCGAGAACCACGCCAGGAGCGTCGAGGTGCGCCTGGGCACCGGAAAGGGGGAAGATGGCGCGTAGCGGCAGGGCTGAGCGCGAGACGGGGGAGACCTCCGTAAGCGTAGAGCTGGACCTCGAAGGCTCGGGACGGGCCGAGGTCTCGACGGGCGTCGGCTTCTTCGACCACCTCCTCCACCTACTCGCGCACCACTCGGGCATCGACGTTCGCGTCGAGGCGAAGGGCGACACCTGGGTGGACGACCACCACACAGTCGAGGACACGGGGCTGGTCTTGGGTCGTGCCTTCGACGAGGCTCTCGGCGACCGCTCTATCCTGACCCGCTTCGCCGACGCGAGCGCGCCGCTCATAGAGGCGCTCTCGACCGCCGTCGTTGACCTCGGGGGCCGCAGCCACCTCACCTGCAACCTCGGCCCCATGCCGGAGAAGATAGGGACCTTTGACGCAGAGCTCTTCCCCGAGTTCCTGCGCGCCTTCACCCAGTACGGGCGCTTCACCCTGCATATCAACTGCCACTACGGCGAAAACGCCCACCACAAGGTCGAATCGAGCGTCAAGGCGCTGGCCCTCGCGCTCCGGGCCGGCATCCTCCCGAGGACCAGCGGCAGCGCTTCCACGAAAGGGGTAGTCGATTAGCCGTCAGCTTTCAGCGGTCAGCTATCAGCCAGGTGTCTGCGCAGGACGCGACTTCCTTCGCGTCTACGCAAGTTCATTGGCTTCGACCACTGTCATGTTCTCTAACCCAAGCGGCGAGAAGCCGACCCAAGAGCTGACGGCTGATAGCTGATGGCTGACAGCTTGAGCGTAGCGGTCATCGACTACGACGCGGGGAACACGCTCTCTGTCACGCGGGCGCTCGAGAAGGTGGGGGCGAGGGTGGACCTGACGGCTGACCCCGAGCGGGTGATGCGGGCTGATGCGGTAGTTCTGCCGGGGGTAGGCGCCTTTGGCGACTGCATGAAGAAGCTCGCCGAGAGGGGCATGGACGCGGCCTGCCGCGAGGCCTACGAGGGTGGCAAGCCTTTCCTTGGGGTCTGCGTCGGCTTGCAGGCGCTCTTCGATGGGTCCGAGGAGTCGCCGGGGGCCGAGGGGCTCGGGATCCTGCCCGGTAAGGTGGTGCGATTCGACGCGGGAGAGCTGAAGGTTCCTCACATAGGCTGGAACCAGCTCGCCGCGGCGCGGGGGCATCCGGTGCTCGAGGGGCTCGACGGCGAAGCGTTCTACTTCGTCCACTCGTACTACCCGGAGCCGGCACACGAGGACGACCTGTTGGGGACGGCCGAGTACGGTGTGAGGTTCTGCGCAGCGGCCGGACGGGAGAACCTCGCCGCCGTCCAGTTCCACCCGGAAAAGAGCAGCCGCGCTGGCCTCGAGCTCTACGGGAACTTCCTGAAGTGGGCGCGTACCTCCTGAGCGGGTTCACGGTCTTCCCTGCCATAGACCTGCGGGGCGGCAGGTGCGTCCGGCTCGTGCAGGGGGACTTCGGGCGTGCCACCGAATACGACGCCGACCCCGTCGAGCGCGCCCGCGAGTGGGAGCGGCGCGGCGCGCGTGCCCTCCACGTCGTCGACCTCGACGGCGCCCGCGAGGGAAGACCGGTGCAGTTGGATCTGGTATCCGAGATAGCGCGCTCCGTGGGGGTGCCGGTGCAGGTCGGCGGGGGTATCCGCGCCCTCGAAGATCTGCGGGAGGTCAGGGAGGCCGGGGCGAGCCGGGTCGTGATGGGTACGGCGGCGGTGGAGAGCAGGGAGCTCAGGCTGCGCGCCGTGGAGGACCTCGGGGCCGACCTCGTGGTCGCCGTGGACGCCCGCGACGGCGTCGTCGCCACGCACGGCTGGGAGTCATCTAGCGGCATCGGGGTGCTGGACCTCGCCGAGGAGCTCGCCGCGGACGGCGTGGCGACGGTGCTCTACACCGACGTATCCCGCGACGGCACCTCCGCCGGGGCAGCGCTCGAGGAGACCGCGGCCGTCGCCAGCCTCGTGCCGACCATCGCCAGCGGTGGCGTCCGGGACGCGACCGACGTCGTGGCGCTCTCCAGGCTCGACGGCGTCGTCGGCGTGGTGGTCGGAAGAGCCCTCTACGAAGGTCTCGTCACCCTCGAGGAGCTCGTCGAGGCAGCGGAAGGCTCCTGAACCTCAGCCGCCGTCTGTACGCGAAAATCACCCATTTGGGGGATACGGGCGGCCCCGCGAGGTTGTAGCATGCCTGTAGCGAACGAGCGGGGGCGTTCTCTGCGCCCCGAGAGAAAGGACCGGAGATGGTGGGGAGAAGGATGATACTACTTGCGGCGGTCATGCTCATCGCGCTCGTCGCAGTAGGCGGGGTGGCACTTGCTGAGACCTTAACTGGCAACGACCGGGACAACAGGCTCATAGGCAGCAACCAGCGCGACTCCATCAGCGGCGGAGGTGGGGAGGACCTGATCAAGGGCCTCAGGTCCAGGGACAGCCTGAACGGCGGGGCGGGCGGCGACGACATCTACGCCGGCCCGAGGAACGAGCGGGCGCGCGACACCGTCGTCGCTGCCCGGGGCAACGACTTCGTCAAGGTCTTCAACCGGCCGTCGGCGAAGGATGTCGTGCAGTGCGGCGAGGGCCGCGACCACGTGATCGCCGACTCCAAGGACGTCCTCTCCGGCTGCGAGCGGGTGAGGCGTCGGTAGGGCCTCTCCTTAGAGTTGTAGACGCGAGGTGAGAGGCTCGCCCCGTTCGTACTTGGCGGACTGGATCGTGCGCCAGGCGAACTGGGAGAGGGCCTCGTCGGTCGGTCCCTGGAGTCCGGCCTCGGAGATCGCCGCCCGCGCGGCCTCCACAGCGGCATCGAGGGAGGCGTTGATCTCGTACGCCCTGGCCGCCTGGTACTTCACGCGGAGCTCGTGCGGCGCCGCACCCTCGACGGCGTAGGACATCTCGTATTCTTCTGTGCGGCTCTCCAGGTCCCCGACGCGGCGGACCGTGCAACTCAGCTCGGGCATGCGGCCATCGTACCACCGGGGTGCCATCCCGGCCGCTCGGGCGTCGCCCTTTGAGGTAGACTGGTGCGCGGGAGATCCGTGAACAGCTTCTTCGAGACAAGCAAGAAGGCCAAGAGACCACGGCTCAGCCTCTTTCTCCGGACGCTCCGGGTCCTCTTCAACCTCGCCCTGATCCTGGCCGCAACCTCCGTGATTGCGCTCGTGGGATCGTACTGGCTCGTGGTCGAAGACTACGGGGAGAGGTTGGACCGCAGGTACCCGGAGCTGGCGCAGGACTCCTACGTCTACGACGCGGGCGGCAACAAGGTCGGGGAGTTCTCGGTGAAGGAGAGCCGCGAGACCGTCGGCTTCGAGGGCTTCGGCAGGCACCTCCCGCGGGCGGTAGTCGCCGTGGAGGACAGGCGCTTCTACGACCACTTCGGGGTGGACCCGGAGGGGGTAGCGCGGGCCGCGTGGACGGACCTGCGCGCCAGGGAGGTGCAGGAGGGCGGGTCCACGATAACCGAGCAGCTCATGAAGAACCTCTTCGTCGCCGAAGACGAGCGGTTCGAGGTCTCGTTCCGGCGTCGCTTCGTGCAGTCCGCGCTCGCCTTCTCCTACGAGCGGCACCACACCAAGCAAGAGATCCTTACCGCCTACCTGAACACCGTGTACTTCGGGAACGGCGCCTACGGGGCCGAGATGGCCGCGCAGCGCTACTTCGGCAAGAGCGCCAGAGACCTCACCCTCTCCGAGGCCGCGGCCCTCGCGGGCTTCCTCGACGCCCCCTCGACGTACTTCTCGACCGGCGAGACGGCGGGCTCCGAGCGCGCCACGGCGAGCCGCGATACGGTGTTGCGGCTGATGGAGGAGCAGGGCATGATCTCCGCCTCCCAGATGCGTGACGCCCTGGGCGTCACGCTCGAGTACGCGCCCGCTCCGTCGCCCGAGGATCCGGTCTTCGAGCCCTTCCTGGAGCGGGTACGCCGGGAGGTCGAGGAGAGGCTCGGGCCCGGGGCTCTGGGCCGCGGGGGCTTGAGGATCCACACCACCCTCGAGCCCGCGCTGCAGCGCGCGGCCGTCGAGGAATCTAACGCAGTACTCTCCGAGCCAGACGATCCCTCGGCGGCCGTGGTGACCGTCGAGCCGCAGACCGGGGCCATCCGGGCGCTCGCCGGGCAGGCCGAGGGGTTCAACCTTCCGCTCGACGCCCGGCGCCAGCCGGGGAGCGCCTTCAAGCCGGTAGTGCTCGCGGCGGCCATCAAGGAGGGCATCTCCCCCGAGAGCGTCTATGTCTCGCGAGAGCTCGACTTCAACTTCCAGGACGAGCGCTACGTCATAAACAACTACGACTTCGTGGAGCGCGGGGAGATCTCCGTCACCGAGGCGATGGCCGAGTCGGACAACACGGTCTTCGTCCAGCTCGCGGCCGACGTGGGACTGGAGAAGGTGGTGCGGACGGCCAGGGCCCTGGGGATCACCTCCCCCGTCGAGCCCTACCCTTCGACGGCCATCGGGGGGCTCGGCACCGGTGTGAGCCCGCTCGAGATGGCCTCGGCCTACGCTACCTTCGCCGGCGGCGGCATCCACCGCGAGCCTTACGCCGTCGAGCGGGTGGAGAGGGTGAGCTACGGGGAGAGCGAGGGCCTCTACGACCACCGCATCTCCGGGCGGCGCGTGATGACAGGCAACCAGGCCGCGGTAGCCAACGCGGTCCTGCGCGGGGTAGTGGTGGACGGGACGGCGAGCATGTTCCACGACCTCGACGAGGAGATAGGCCACCTCTCGGCGGGCAAGACCGGCACCACCAACGACTTCGTCGACGCCTGGTACGTCGGCTACACTCCGCTCCTGTGCACGTCGGTGTGGGTAGGTTACCCGGAGGGGCGCAGGTCCATGGTCGGCGTGCACGGCCTCGAGGAGCCCAACGGGGAGACCCTGCCCATGGACGTCTGGTCGGCCTACATGGACCGCGCGACGGAGGGGGACCCGGACCTCGGCTTCCCGACTGGCGACCTTGGCGAGTTCAGGGTGCTCTACGGCGGGTACTACGACCCTGTTTTCTAGCGGGAACCGGGGCGGGGGCCAAGGCGCGCCCACCGTCGAGTAGAATGACCCGTCATGGACCTGGAGAGGTTGTACGGCGGGTCTTTCGTCGACTGGGAGAGGGTAGCCGGCTCCTGGGCCAAACGCACGGTTACCTCGCGGCTCCTGCTCTTCGCCGCCCGCCGCTACCTGGGCGAGGTCCCCTCGGCGACGCCGGATCCTGGTCGGATGGGAGCCATGGAGTCGGTCAGCCTGCCAGACGAGATACTGCGGGCCTTCGCTTCGCCCCCCGCTCCTGCGGGCCCCGAGGCCAGGCTCTGGGGCGAGTTCGTGGACGCCGCCGTGGCCGCCGAGCTCGAGCTCGTCTCCTACGGCGAGAGGCCGCCGCTCCTGCACGAGCTGCGCGCGGGGCTGGAGCAGGCGGCCCGCGAGGCGGGGGAGGAGACGGAGTTGGGCCGGTGGTTCATCGCGCGGCGCGAGGCTCTCCCCGGCACGGACCTGCCGGAAGACCCTGGGTATCTGCCAGTCTAGAGGATTCAGGTAGATTGCTGATGCCTGAGACCTGACGCCTGTAGCCTTCCGACCCGTTTACCGGGGGCGGTGGCTGCAATACAATCCTTCTCATGGAAGTAGAGGGAAAGGGATAGGATCATGGAAGCAATACCAAGCGCGAGCTACAGCTTTACCTTGAGGGTCGAGTTTCCGCACCGGGCGGGGTCGCTCGGCAGGATCCTGACGACGGTGGGGGATGCCGGCGCGATGGTCGGCGCCGTAGACATCGTGCGCATGGGCCAGCAGCGGAGCACCCGCGACATCACGGTCAACGCGCGCGACTCCGACCACGGCCAGCAGGTGGTCAAGGCCGTGGACGACCTGCCGGAGGTCAAGGTCGTAAACGTCTCCGACAGGACGTTCCTGGTGCACCTGGGGGGCAAGATCGAGGTCCGCTCCAGGATGCAGATCCGCACCCGCGACGACCTCTCGATGGTCTACACGCCGGGCGTGGCGCGGGTCTGCCGCGCCATAGCCGATGATCCCGAGAGGGCGTTCAACCTGACCGTCAAGCGCAACACCGTGGCCGTAGTCTCCGACGGCACGGCAGTCCTGGGTCTCGGGGATATAGGGCCCCGGGCCGCCATGCCCGTCATGGAGGGCAAGGCCGCGCTCTTCAAGCAGTTCGCCGGGGTGGACGCGTTCCCTATCTGCCTGGACACCAAGGATCCGGACGAGATCGTCCAGACCGTCAAGAACCTGGCACCCGGCTTCGGCGGCATAAACCTCGAGGACATCTCGGCCCCGCGGTGCTTCGAGATCGAGGATCGCCTCAAGGAGGAGCTCGACATCCCCGTCTTCCACGACGACCAGCACGGCACGGCGGTCGTCGTGCTCGCGGCGCTCATTAACTCGCTCAAGATCGTGGAGAAGAAGATGGAAGACCTGCGGGTGGTCATAAGCGGGGTAGGCGCCTCCGGGGT
>DATACV010000199.1:0-4439 GCA_036258875.1 Rubrobacteraceae bacterium | reverse complement strand
GTCTGGTTGAGCAACGGCCGCCCGCCGAACCGGGCGGCGAGGACGTTGAAGCGCCTGTTGAACTCGATCCAGTCCGGGTCGTTCGGGCGCGAGTCCACGACGTCCATCGTGAAGATGTCCTCGGACGAGGAGAACGAGAGCAGGGAGTTCTGATCCTTGTTGATGAAATAGACCTCGGAGCCCAGGCTGCACCGGAACCCGGTCTCGCGCAGGTAGTCGCGGCAGAAGGCGACGTACTGCGGGACGAACTCCTCCCAGCGGCTCATGGGGATGGCCCAGAACGTGAAGTCGAAGTAATGGCTGCGGTCGAACTCGAAATCGATCATGGAGTCGGCGCGCCGACCCCTGAACCCGCCCAGCCGCGAGAGGCCGACGAGGGAGAGGGCGACCAACTGGTCGAGGACGCGGAAGAACCAGTTGAAGGGCAACAGCGTCGCGAAGAAGGTGGCCTTGTTCTCCCAGAGCCTGTCGCGGAGCGACCGCCTGAGCCGGGAGAACCTGGAGACCCGCGCGCCCTCGTCGAGGACGCGCCGCCGCTCCACGACGATGCGATCTGAGTATGGCAGGCTGAACCCCAGGACACCGTCGGCGCCGCCGAACAGCTCGTCGCGGTCGGGCAGCGAGCTCAGCTTGAGCGATTCGTGACTGTAGGAGAGGGTGGTCTGTCTCTGGGTGCGGAACGTGACCTCGAAGATGGGGCCGAAGAGGCCGTAGCTCGATCGGACGGCTCGCATCCTCTCGGGATCGCTCTCCTCGGTGATGGTCTCCACCTCTCCGTCCGCGTTGACCAGCCTCACGCCGATCACCGTCGAGCTGACCTGTCCCAACCCCGTGCGGCCTACTGAGGCGTCCTTGGTGCCGCAGCACGCCACCGAGCCGGCAGTGGCGTTGCCGATCTCGGGCGTCACCTCGGTCTGCAGGCCAAACGGCCTGAGAACGTCCCGGATCCGGATCATCGTCACCGAGGCACCGACCGTAACCGTCATCTGCTCGGGGTCGACCCGCACCTGGTTGAAGTGGCTAAGCAGGATCTGCGTACCCTCCGAGACGAAACACTCGTTCAACGAGTGGAAACTGCCCCCGACGCGGAGCGGAGACGGGTACGTCTCCGTGTCCCTGACCACGCCGATCAGCTCTTCCAGGTCCCTGGGGACGGCGACGACCCGAGGGGTGCTCGAGGCCGAGTGGTTCCAGTTCCTGAAGGTGGTAGTCCTGGCCATTCCGGCTTACCTCCGTATGAGGGCGTCGGCTACCCCGCCGGCCTTTCGACGTTCGAGCCGCTCATTCTTCCGGACCTCTGCGCTCGATGATCGGACCGGCGAAGCGGTCGGCGAGGGCGGCGATAGTCAGGCTGGGATTCGGCCCTACGGGGCCTGGCATCACCGAGCCGTCGGCGACGTAGAGGCCGGGAGGACAGCCGAAGACGGCCCCGTACTCGTTCACCACCCCCTCTCTTGCGTGCCGCCCCATCGGGCAGCCGCCGAGAGGGTGCACCGTGGCGACGCGGTTTAGGCGCTCCAGGGGGTCGGAGAAACGCGCTCCCAGCTCTTCGGCGAGGTCTTTCATCTTCTCCCTGATGCCGTCGAAGTACGCTTGGGACTTATCGATCCGCCAGTCGAGGTCCAGTCGCTCGTCATCGCCAAGGCTCAGCTTCCCGTCGGGGACGTCGCGGCCCATGCCGAGCAGGGGGAGCAGGTCCGCGGAGAACTCGGTCGAGCCGAGCAGGCGCGCCACCTCCGCCCCGATGTCGGTCTCCGGCTCGCGGCTCAAGAACTTGTCGAGGAAGCGGCCGGCGATACCGCCCCAGAATTGCCTTATCGCGTCCCCCGGGACCTCCACCGTCTCGAGTATCCAGTTGACGAAATTCGCGTATCCGGCGTCTTCTATGTAGAACCCGCGCTCTTCTTCGCCGCCGTCCTCCTCCTGGTCCTTGTAGCGGATGGCACCCGTGATAACGGGTCCGTACCCGGCGTCGATCAGACGCGGCACCCGTTCGCCATCCTTCATCCTGGTGGTCTTGAGGGCGAAGGTGATCAGGTCGCCGTTCCCGCAGAAGCGAGAGCCGAGCAGGTTGCCGATGCCGGGGAAGGCGCCCTGGTTCTTCATCTTCAGCAGCAGGAAGGTGGAGCCCAGGCTCCCGGCGGAGAGGATCAGCCGGTCGGCGGTGAGCCTCTCCCTGCGCAGGCGGGAGGTGTCCGTCTTCTTGCCCTCCCGCTCCGGCTCATGCCGCACGTAGCGGACCTCGTATCCTCCGCCCTCTCTGGGCTCGAACTCCTTCACCTCGCACCGCGTCAGGATCCGGGCACCCAGCTTCTTGGCCTCGGCGAGGTAGTTGTAGTCGAGGGTGTTCTTGGACCCGTAGTTGCAGCCGAGGTCGCACTCGCCGACGAGGCGGCAGGTGTAGCGCGTACGCTTGCGTCCCTCTATCTCCCAGAACCCTCCGTGGATGGGCTCGCCCGGAGCCGGCTTCTCGCCCTCGTTGCCGAAGGTGACGGCCAGCTTGGGCAGTTCAGGGTGGAGCTTCAGCCGCTTGCCGGCCTCCCTGAACTCTCTCGCCTTGGGCACCTCGTTGTAGGGTTCCTCGTCGATCGGGTACCGCTGGGCGCCCAGCATCGTCTCGACCTGGTCGTAGTGGGGGTCGAGGTCGTCGCGGGTGACAGGCCAGTACTCGAACCCACCACGATCGAGGTCCTCCTTGACGAACCACTTCTCGGGCTTGCGGATCAAGACGTTCGCGTAGATCAGGGAGCCCCCGCCAAGGCCGCTGCAGACCACCGCTCCCAGCCCGCTGAACGACCAGATGTTGTACATCCCGTGCAGCCCCTCGCTGGGGTCCCAGAAGTTCTTCTGCATCCGGTGGGGGGCGCGGGGGAACTCGCCGGGCGGGTAAGCCTTCCCCCGCTCCAGGACGCAGACGCTCAGCCCCGCCTCGGCGAGCCGGTAGGCAGTCACCGAGCCGCCGAACCCGGAGCCGACGATAATCGCGTCGAAGTGTTTGTCGCTCGCGCTATCGTTCATGCTGCTTACTCATTTCCCACGCCGCCAGGCTTCCGGCCGAGAGGTGGCCAGGAACCTGGCGACGTGCTCGTGGCGGCACCGGCGTTTCAGGTGAGGACTCCCGCAGTTCTCAGCAGATCTGGCAGTGTAAACGTGCCCGGCTGGGCGCTCGGCAAGGTAGGCTCCCAGTCGTCCGCGCGCAGGATGGAGTTCTCGCTGCGCCGGACCAGCCCGACCAGAACCTCCGCGACGATCGTGCCGCCTACCGGTCCCAGGCGCTGCCCGTCCTCGTGGACCGCCGCTTCGGCCAGGATGTAGTACCACAGCGGCGTGCGCTCCAGGAATCCGGCATCCTCGAGCACCTGTATCTGATCTTCGCTGGCCGCACCGTCCCTGATCTGCTGCGGGGAGAGCACGGGTGTTTCAAGCGCACCTGCTACTGCCTGGCCGGTGGGGATACGCAGGCGGTAACCGCGCAGGAGATTCCGGACGGCGAGACGCGCCCGGTCCTGCCGCCGGATCCGTCCCTGGAAGTCCGTCAACTGGAAGAGCGGTTCGACCAGCTTCGTGTCGATGCGGCGCGTACGGTCGAACGACGCTCCTGCATCGACGAGGTTCTCCCACTCGATGATCCAGTTGTCGGGAAGCGTGTCGAACTCGCCGAGTTGCCCGCTCAAGGCACTGAACGTAAACAAGAAGGGGAAGAGCGTCGCCGGGGTGGTGCCGGGCTGGCCACTCGTGTTGAAGTTCACGTTGAAGTTGTACGCGGCCCGCACCATGCTGTGCCCGAAGCGGTAAGCGGCCACGGAGAACTCCAGTGGCATGAAGGTTTCGTCCCTGTCCGGATCGAAGACGCTGTTGCCGTTCTCGATAATGTCGTCCACGACCTGCGGGTCGACGATGCGCTTCAGGAAGTCATGGAGAACGATGTGCTGATAGTGCTGGCGCAGTTGCCTTCTGGCCTGCCCGAACCTCAGCCCTTGCCCCACCAGTTCGTTGTGAGCGCGCAGAAACGCGACCTGCAGTTGCGCGATGATGGTGTTCTCGTCGTTACGTGCATCGCCGATCCTGGCGGCTCGATCAAGTTCGGCCACACTGCTCCGGGCCTCTCGAGGAAGGTCGTTGTCGTCGTCCTTGCCCGGTGGACGGAGGAACGGAGCAGCGCTTCCGTTGAGCGGGGTAACCTTGCCGAGCTGCATCCCCGCGCCGTCTCGCGGCGCCGGGAAGCCGTAGACGCTGTCCAGCTCCAGGGTCGCAGTGCGACCGTTCTGTAAATTCTCCTCGATCTGGTCCAGCGTCAAGGGGGTGAGATCAGGATCAAGCAGCTCCGGCAGAGTCGCCGACTGCGTTTCGAGCGTGATGTCGTGGTCCACGAACTGGCCGAAGTAGGTGTAGGCAGCCGGGATGTCCGAGTTCCCACCACCAGCGGCGCCGCCGGCGTC
>DATACV010000198.1:0-8615 GCA_036258875.1 Rubrobacteraceae bacterium | reverse complement strand
CCGATACGAGGCCGGGCATGTCTGATATGGCGATGGGGCACGCTGCTGAGAGCTCTCGAGCTGGCCACGAAACAGCTCCGGCATTGGGGCATCTCCTGGCGGGGAGAGGTGTCCGATCCTCGTCACGTTCGAGCGGGAGGTGCATCAATTGTCCGCTTGAGCCTACTGCGTGGGCGTTCCGACACGCTCCCAGATCAGGTGGGCGGTCCGTCGCACGCCTCCGAGCAATATTGGTCGCGTGCTCAGGACCAAGCGATCCCCCGCGACTTCGACGAGGCGTTCCTGCTCGACCCCGACCCAATTGGGAAACAGGCTCAGCTCCACGCGATGGACGACGGTGTCCCCTCGAAACTCGTAGCGGGCGCAATAGGATACGTAAGTGCCGGCGGCTTCCGCTCTCTCCTCGGCGTCTCCCCCGAGGAGATCTTCGGCGGCGAACTTCGCGCGGTCGGGCCGCATGATGGCCACGGACATGTATCCGTCCTGGCCGTACATTATGTAGCCTACGGCGTCCGTACCGAGCGGGTAGCTGACCTCGCCATCGACGCTCCTGTTCTCCCAGGATACGAGCCTCCATGTGCCGACCAGAGGATTGGCTGCCATCGTCCTTCCCTTGTGCGTGAGCGCCCTTGCGCACGTCATGATGCCACCCGCAGAGGCAGGACGTGAACTTCCGAGAAGCAAGACCTCTAGGTCGTTGGGTGAATAAGGGACTGGAAGGAGCGGTGGCCCACTTCGAGGAGAGCCTGACGCATATCGGGGAGAGCGAGCACCGGCGCGGGCGACGATAGCGCTTCGCCTTCACCCGGCAGAGGTCGCCGGTTCGAACCCGTCATCGCACACCCCGGTTTCCTATGCGAGCAGAACCCGCCGCCCTCCAGTCCGCTAACGCGAAGGTCGAGATGTTACGCGAGCCCTCAGGGGCATCACCACCGGAGCGTGGGAGCGACGGCGAGCACCAGGGCGCGGCCGTAGACGGCGGTCAGGGCGTAGGCCGCCACGCCGCACGCGATGCCGATCAACACCGTGGGGGCGCCGGTCTGCCACCAGAGCTCGAACGAGTCGTCGCGCCTCACGAAAGCGGTCGAGGCGAAGATCATCGCGAACACGCCGATGGTCAGGAACGCCAGACCGAGGACCTGCCACAGCCGGGAGACGCCGCGCGGCGCCAGGTACGGCAGCACGAGCTCGTAGTAGGCCGCGTTGAGGCCGACCAGAAGCAACAGCAAACCTGTGTAAAGCAGCAGGGACGTTGCGTGCACCTTCGGACCCGCGCCCACCAGCCAGCCTACGAACGCGTAGGCCACGTTGAGCGGGTGCGACGCGCCGAGGAGCTCGGCGACGGTGGCGATGGTGGAGAGGGTCGCGGAGAGCGCGATCGCCCCGGCGAAGCTCCCCAGGAGCGCCGCGCCCACGACGCGCCGGGGGGATGTATCCGTGGACCGCGCGGAGCGAGAGCTACCCCATACCATGAGCAGCGGTAGCCCGACCGCCAACGGCAGCACCCAGAGCAGGCGCGCCGCCACCGCCGGCAGGTGGATGCGCTCGAGGACCGTGGGACCGAAGATTGCCCCCAGGGCCAGAAACGCGCCGACGTATACCGACGAGCCGACGAGGGTGGCCGTCACGAAGCGCGGGTAGGAGACCTCGAGCAGACCGCAAGCGATCACCGTTGCGTAGCGCAGCCCCGGCGTGGCGCGCCCGACCGCGATGCCGCCCCAACCGCTGCGCGAGAGCAACGCCTCGGCGCGGGCGAGCTGTTCCGGACCAAGGTGGACGTAGCTACCGAAGCGCTCGACCAGCGGCCGCCCGCCGCGACGTACCATGGCATACAGCCCGCTGGCGCCGACCCCTGAAGCCACCGTCAAAGTCACGAAGAACAGCACGAGTCTTGGCAGCGACCGGTCCGCCGTGGTGCCGGCGAATACGACCAGGAAGTCGGAGGGGATCGGGAGCGGTATGCCCACCTCCTCAATGGTTACTACCAGAAGGATGGCGACGAAACTGTGCCTGGCTAGCGAGGTTAACATGCCGTCCTTTTACCGGGCTGACGAGGCTCGCGCCTGCGTTGTACTGCGGATGCGATGCTCGGGGAGTGGTCCCGCATGGCCCGAGTACTCGGAGCCCGTATCAACTCCCGAGCCGCTGAAGATCATGAACTGCGTGCCGGCGCCGAGTAGGCGATGCTCAGCTGATCCAGGAGAACACGACGACGGATACGGCGTACAGGCCGATGATCAGGGCGACCCCGGCGGCCTCGGCCCGCGGAGAGATGCTTGCCGTCGGGCGTAGCCACCAGTCGAAGGCGCGGTTGGCCCAGGGTACCAGCAGCCACGTCAACGCCGCGACGCTGAGCAGGTTACCGATGAAGGTGTCTACCGCCAGGTTCAGCGACTGCAGCAGCGGGCTGAGATACAGCAGTTCGAGCATCACTACCGGGAACAGCACCAGCAACACGACCATGCCTTGCTTCCAGTTGGGCGGCGCCTGGCCGGGAACATCCCCGAAGGTGAACCAACCCGAGAAGGCCGTGGCGACCTGCTGTTCACTCCGCTCTATGAACGGCTCGACCTCCTCCAATGCCACACGGCGGGCATCGGACTCGAGCCAGGCGTTCAAGTGCTCGGAACTATCGAAGCGCAGCAAGGAGACCCAGGCATCCTGCACCCCGGGGATCGGGGGCTGCAGCTGCAGGCCTCGATATCCCGGGAATTTCGCCTCTAGCTGACGGATGCGGTCGACCCAGGCCTGGTACGCCTCCTCCATACCGGGCTTGACGCTAACCGTGATGATCTCGGTCACCATATCGTGGGGGGAGAGCTCCGTCGATGACCCTTCGAACACGTTGGTCGTGCCCTCGTCCACCAGCAGCGAGGCGCTCTCGGCCACTAGCGAGCGACGCGCATCCGAATCGAGCCAGGCTCCCAACTGCTCGAGCGTCTGGAACCGCTGGACAATTACCCAGTCCAACTGCGAAGGCGGGACAGGAGGTATCACAACTGCGCTGATGTACCCGGGGAAGGTCGCGACGCTCTCGTTCAGCCGCGTTAGCCAACCGGCGAACGCGCCCTCCTCGCCCTGCCGGACCCGGACGGTGGTGACTGCCGTGGCGACCCTGGGAGCTTCCGTCTCTACGGTCACGGCGAGCTCGTCAACCGCGGGCCTGCCAGTTCGCGCGAGAAGCGGTTGTGGGCCTCGATAACCGGCGCCATATCGACCGTGGTGACATGCCCGTTCTCTACGACGACCCGACCGTCGATCACCGTGTAGCGCGCCTTTTGCGGCGCGCAGAACACGGTGGCCGCGACCGGGTCGTTCAGCGCGCCGGCATAATCGACGGTGTTCAGGTCGATGCTGAAGAAATCGGCGCACATCCCGGGGGCCAGAGCACCTATATCCGAGCGGCCCAGGACCGCGGCGCCTCCGCGGGTCGCTACCTCCAGCGCCTCCCGCGCCGTCATCCACTCGCTCCTCCGTAGTGGATCTGAGGTCGAGAGCAGGGTCTGTGGGCCCTCCGGCGGGAGCAGGCCGATGCGCAGCCGCGCCAGCAGCATCGCCTGGCGCGCTTCGAGCAGGATGTTCGACGCGTCGTTGCTGGCGGACCCATCGACGCCCAACCCGACGCGCACACCGGCCGCGAGGTAATCCTTGACCGGCGCGATGCCCGAGGCGAGCCGCATGTTCGAGCAGGGGCAGTGGGCAACCCCGGCACCGGTCCTGGCGAACTCACGGACCTCGTCGTCGTTGACGTGCACGGCGTGGGCGAACCAGACGTCGTCGCCGAGCCAGCCCATCGTCTCCATCCACGCGACCGGACGAAGACCGTAGTGCTCCAGCGTGTAGCGTTCTTCGTCGAAGGTCTCGCAGAGGTGGGTATGCAGGCGCACGCCGTAGGCGCGGGCGAGCTCGGCCGTCTCCCGCAGCAGCTCGGGGGTGACCGAGAAAGGCGAGCACGGCGCCAGCACTACCCGGGTCATCGAGCCGTGCGAGGCGTCGTGGTAGGTCTCGATCACCCGCCTGGAGTCGTCGAGGATCGCCGCCTCGTCTTCGACGACGCTGTCCGGCGGCAGCCCGCCCTGGGACTCGCCCAGGGACATCGAGCCGCGAGAGGCGTGGAAGCGCACGCCGATCTCCCGCGCCGCCGAGATCTGGTCGTCCAGCCGGCAGCCGTTCGGGAAGACGTAGGTGTGGTCGAAGACGGTAGTGCAACCGGAGGCGGCGAGCTCGGCCAGGCCGACGAGGGCGCTCCAGCGTGAGGCCTCGGGGGTCCGGCTGCCCCAGATCGGGTAGTGGACCCGGAGCCAGGGGAACAGGTTGATGTCCTGGCCTGCTGGGAGCGCGCGGGTGAGCGTCTGGTCGAGGTGGTGGTGCGTGTTCACGAAGCCGGGCAGCACTACCTGGCCCGTCATGTCCAGCACGACGTCGGCGTCCCGCGGAAGGTCCCCGGTGGGACCGACCTGCTCGATCACGCCATCGCGGGCGAACAACCCCCCGTCGGGGAGCTCGCGGCGCCCTTCGTCCATCGTGACCAGGATATCGGCGTTCCGCGCCAGAAGCGTTGGCAAGGCCAGATCCTCCTAGAGAACTCGAGGTCCGATCATCGATTCGCGTGCCGCTCGAAGATGGGGCGGTAGATCCGGTCCGGCGTAAACGGGAGGTCGCGGAAGCGGACGCCGGTCGCGTCGGCCAGCGCGTTGGCCAGCGCAGGCGAGACGGGGTTTATGGGGCACTCCCCCATGCCCTTCGCGCCGAGCGGGCCTACGGCGTCGTGCGTGTCAGCGAAAAAGACCTCGGTGCGCGGGACATCCGCGAAGGCCGGGATACGGTAGTTGCGGAGCGTCGGGTTTACCACGCGCCCTTCCTCGTCGAAGACCATCCGTTCGTACAGCGCCCAGCCGAGCCCCTGCGCGACCGAGCCTTCGACCTGGGCGCGCAACTGCATGGGGTTGATCACCACGCCGGCGTCCGCCGCCTGGACACTGTGCAGGATGACTATCTCGCCGGTGACGCGGTGGACCGCGACGCGGAAGCCCTGCACGTTGAACGCGACGCTGCGCGGGGCGCCGTACGCCTTGCGGACGACCTCCAGGTGTTGTCCGGCTTCCCGGGCCGCGGCGTAAAGCTCGGGCAGGGTGATCCGGGAGCCGTTGCAGCGCACCGAACCGTCGTCCAGGCGGCAGGCATCGCGGCCGGCGCCGGAGTGCGCCGAAGCGAAGTCCAGGATCCGCTCGCGCAGGGCCTCGGCGGCGAGCCGGACGGCGTTGCCGGCCACGGTGGTGCCGGTGCTGGCGAACGCGCCGGTATCGTAGCCCGTACGATCAGTGTCGGCCTGGACCATGCGCACGCGAGAGGTGGTCGTCTCGAGGAGGCTTGCGACGACCTGCCCGTGCAGGGTGGTCGTGCCGTTGCCGAACTCGGCAGTCCCGACGGCGAGGTGGTAGTTGCCGTCCTCCCCCACCTTCAGGCGGGCCTCGGAACGGTGCTCGGTCGGCGGTGCGGTATCGTGCATGGCGAGCGCGATCCCCTGCCCCACGAGCCAGTCGTCCCCCTCTGGCGCCGCGACACCGTTGCCGTGGGCCAGGGCACCCTCGACCAGGTCGAGGCACTGGTCGAGCCCGTAGCTGCCGTACTCGGTGTCCTCCGGCTCGTCGCTTATCGAGATCATCGGGTCGCCGGGCCGCACGGCGTTGCGGCGGCGAAGCTCGAACGGGTCCAGATCTAGCGCACGAGCCAGCTCGTCCATAGCAGACTCGACCGCGAAGATCGACTGGGAGAGCCCGTAGCCGCGGATGCCGCCGGCCGGCACAAGGTTGGTGTAGACCACGTACCCGTCGATCTTCTTGTTCGGGCACCGGTAGACCGCGAGCGATTCGCCGCAGGCGTGGTAGAGCGTCTCACCGGCGTGGTTGCCGTAGGCGCCGGTATTGGAGACGATCCGCATCTCGAGCGCCGTCAGCGTCCCGTCGCTCCGCGCTCCGGCTCTGACCCGGATCCGCATCGGGTGGCGGCCCGGGCCGCCGATGAACTCCTCTTCGCGCGTGAACTCGAGCTGGGCGGGCCGGCCGGTCTTCAGCGTGGCCAGGGCGCAGATGTCCTCGGTGAGCACCTCCTGCTTGCCGCCGAAGCCACCGCCGACGCGCTCGCAGAATACCCTGATGTCGACCGGGTTGAGGCTGAACAGGTGGCTGAGCTTCGCCTTCGCTATGAAGGGAGATTGAGAGCTGGTGCGCACGTTGAGGCGTCCTTGCTCGTCGAGCCAGGTGATGGGCGCGTGGGGCTCGAGGTGGGCGTGCTGGACCCTGTGGGCAGTGTACTCGGCCTCGTGGATGACGTCCGCCTCGGCGAAGCCGGCCTCCACGTCCCCGACGCCCCCGTGCACTTCGAGCAGGACGTTGCGCTCGGGATGGCGGACGAACGCGTTCTCGGTCTTGTCGTGGATCACCGGCGCGCCTACCTGCATCGCCTCCTCCGGATCGAAGACCGCCGGGAGCACCTCGTAGTCGACCTCGATGCGGCGGCAGCCTTCCTCCGCGGCGGCCTCGCTGTCGGCCACCACGGCCGCCACCCGCTGCCCGACGAACCGCACGACGTTGTCGAGCATGTAGGTATCGTCGGGATCGGCGAGGTGGTCGTCGTGGATAGCGGTGGTATACAGGCGCCGGGGCACGTCCTCCCAGGTGAAGACCGCGTGGACGCCCGGCGTCGCTAAAGCGCCCTCTCTCCGGATGGCGACGATGCGGGCGTGGGCGTGCGGCGACCTGAGCAGCTTCAGATGCAGCAGGTCATCCACCTCGGTATCGAGGGTGTAGCGCACCTTCCCCGTGACGATCCCCTCGCTCGCGGGCGCCGGCAGGCTCGCTCCGCAGGCCGCGCCGGGTCTGTCGTCCTCGATGGTCTTGTTCCCGTGGATCGAGTCTTCGATCGCCCGGTACCCGGTACAGCGGCACAGGCTGCCCTTCAAGACCCGCGGCAGATCCTGGAGATCCTCCCTGTCGAGGCTGGCCGCCGTCATGATCATCCCGGCCGTGCAGAAACCGCACTGAAAACCCTGGGCTTCGAGGAACGACCGCTGCATCGGGTGCAGCTCTCCATCTCGGGCGAGGCCCTCGATCGTGGTGACCTGGCGGCCTTCGGCGCGGAAGGCCGGGACTATACAGCTCTGGACCGGAACCCCGTCGAGCCAGACGGTACACGCCCCGCAATCGCCGGCATCGCACCCCTTCTTGACGCCGAACCAGCCCAGCTCGCGCAGGAAGGTACGCAAGCACTGGCCTGGCGCCGGTTCGGTCGAGAAGGTCCTGCCGTTGACGTGATAGCTCATGCGCAACTCCTCACGCGGCCTGGATGCCGGAAAGCTCGCGGCGAATCTCTTCACCGAAGTGGAAGGTCAGGTGTCTGCGATAGTCCGGCGCTCCGTGGACGTCGTCGTGGTACTCGGAGTCGGCTATGGTCTCCCGCAGCCGCTCGCGCAGACTTCTCGCATCCGGCACCTCATCAAAGGTCAATCGTACCGGCCGCACCGTCGAGGCGGAGATGGTCAGCATGAAGGTGCCGTCCTGCGGGGAGAGCGTGCCGATCAGGAGCGCGGTCGAACGGCCCAGGTGCGTCAGCGACACGCGACGGAAGCACGTTCGCTTTCGCAGGGCCGCGACCGGCAGCTCGATCGAACGCAGCAGGTCTCCCGGTCGGAGGATGTTCTGATGGTTGCCCGTGACGAACTCCTCCGCTGCCACGCGACGCTCGCCGCCATCCCGCAGCCGGATGGTGTAGACGCCTTCGAGCGCGACCGTGAGCGAGATCATCGGTCCCGCCGGCAACGACATGCAGATGTTGCCGCCAACGGTCGCCGTGCTCCACACCTTGAACGACGCCAGGAACGCGTGGCAGCACTGCCCGATCAGCGGCGCGGCCACCCACTCCGGAGGCGCTTCCAGGGCCTCTAATTGGGCGATCGTGCAGGTGGGGGATATCTGGAGACCCTGCTCACTTACCACCAGTGGCTCCCAGCCGAATCCGTGCAAATCCAGCAGCCGGCGCAGATGCGGCTGCGGCTCGGAGAAGAGCCAGGTGCCGCCTGCCAGCCAGCTGTCTCCCTCCCGCCAATCGAGATCGTCGTCCCCATCTGCAGTTACACGCCTGATCTCGGTGATGGTGTTCAGGTCCATGTGGCAAGTCCTCCTCGCCTCGCGGCTATCCACGGCTTCGTTGTGAGCGACTTCATCCGGTAACCGGCGGCTCCTGCCAAGAACGCCGATCTCTCGCTCACGCCCTCAACTCCTTCTCTGGTAGGGCGGGGAAGAAGTGACCTACCACCTCGTAGAGCTACGCAGGGGGTAGCTTAGTATGCTGATAGGTGAGAGCGCATCCCCCGAATGGGCTAGATTCCCTGTGGATAACTTCTCTCCGGCGGAACTCCGAGAGATCCTCGAAGCACTCTCGGGAGAGACACGCCCACTCCATACCAGCATTGCGCTGATTGGCCCCGCGCTCCTTGCCGCCTCACGGTAGCCTCGCGACCCGGCTGTCGACTCGATTGAGGGTGTCGGTAAGCGTCACCACAACCTCCAGCGATGTCCGGAAGGGGAGAATCATGAAGTAGAGCTGCTGGCCCGCGA
>DATACV010000197.1:0-2058 GCA_036258875.1 Rubrobacteraceae bacterium | reverse complement strand
CGGTAGGCGGCGGTGCCGCGGACGTCGCTTATGGGTCGGGCTGCCTCCGCCACCAGCTCGCCGAAGCGCTCGAGCGTCGAATCGCCGATCTCCCCGCGCGAGTCCCACTCGAGCGCGCCCTCGACGAACTCCTCGGCCTCGCTGGCCCGCACCGGCGTCGGCGCCGCCGAGCCCAGGCAGGTCCCGACCTTGCGCTGTTCCGGATGGAGAGCCAGGCCGAAGGCGCAGACGGCGATCACCATCGCGTTGCGGGTGCCTATCTTGGCGTATTGCTGCGGGCCCTCGGCCCGCGGGATGTGGAAGGCCGCTATGAGCTCGTCATCCCTCATAGCGTTCCTCTTGGGGCCCGTGATGAACTCGGCGACGGGGAGGCGGCGGATGCCGTCGGTCGAGGCGAGCTCGACCTCGGCGTCCGAGGCGTAGAGCGGCGGGAGGGCGTCCCCGGCCGGGGAGGCGGTGCCCAGGTTGCCGCCCACGGTGCCGCGGTTCCGGATCTGGGGCGACCCCACCGTACGCGAGGCCATCGCGAGCCCCGGAAGCTCCTCGCCCAGCTCGCGGATTATCCTGGTGTACGTCACCCCGGCGCCGACGCGCAGACGACCGTCTTCCTCGTCCCACTCCCCCAGCTCGGGGACCCTCGTCAGGTCCAGAACGGCTTCGGGGCGTTCCCGGTCGAAGTTCAAGTCGACCATGACGTCGGTCCCGCCGAAGATCGGCACGGCCTCTGGGTGCGCCGCCTTGACCTCGAGAGCCTCACGCCAGGAGTCGGGGCTATGGAACTCCAACTATCCGTCCTCCGTTCTAGAGAGAAAGAACAACGCCCCCATTATCGCCCACCCCGGCGGCGTCTCGCCGGTACTCTCAGACCCCGTCGAAGGGGTCCACGAAACCGAAGCCGCTCTCGCTCACCCCGACGAGCCCCTTGTCTGAGACGTGCAGCTCGGGCAGCACGACGAGCGCCAGGAGCGAGAGCGTCATGAAGGCGTAGTTGAGCCGGCACCCCGCCCGCGCGAGAGCCTCCCCGATGGCCTTCGACCGCTGCGCGACCTCCTCGTAGGGCTCGGGGGACATGAGCCCGGCCACGGGTAGAGGCAGCAGCGTGAGCTCTTCTTCTGTGGCGACGGCCACCCCTCCCCCCTCTCCGGCCACGGCGCGGGCGGCGCGCGCCATCATCTCCTCCGAGTTGCCCATGACCATCAGGTTGTGGCTGTCGTGGGCGACGGTGGTCGCCATGGCGGCCGGCCGGTCAAAACCCAACCCGACGACGAAGCCAGTCAGGTGCTCCCCCGTCTTGCCGTGGCGCTCTATGACGCAGATCTTGGCGACGTCCTGCCCCGGGTCGAGGCGAACGAGCCCATTTTCCACCGGTAGCTCGGCCCACTCCTCCTTCGTCTCGACGTGGTTCTCGATTACCCGGATGGTCCGTGCACGCACCCTCCCGTTCCGAGAAGGGGCGCGCACGTCGAAGGTGTCCTCGGAGATCCCGTTTTGCAGCCTGACGGTGTTCAGGGCGTGACCCGGGTACTCGAAGGCTGGCAGCTCGGACACCATGCGTCCCTCCTCGGCTACGACCTCTCCGGCGGCGATGGTGAGCGAGACGTCCACATCGGCGAGGTTCCCGTCGAGGAGGATGATGTCCGCGTAGCGCGCCGGGGTGACGCTACCGACGTCGCGCCACACCCCGAAGCGCTCGGCGGGGTTGAGGGTGGCCATCTGGAAGGCGGTGACGGGCCTGACGCCCTGCTGGATGGCGTGGCGCACCACGAAGTTCACGTGTCCCTCCTCGACGAGGGACTCGGGGCTCCGGTCGTCGGTGACGAGCACGATGTGGCGGGGGTCGAGGCCCATCTCCGTGTGCGCCTTTATGGTCGCCTCGACGTCGTGCCAGGCCGAGCCGCGCCTGAGCTTGGCGTACATGCCCTGACGGAGGCGCCATACCGTGTCTTCAGGGGTCGTGCCCTCGTGGCAGCCGGTTATGCCGCTCGCGGCGTAGGCGGCGAGGCGCCAGTCGTCCGGGGGCCAGGCGAAGTGGCCGTCGGCTATCTTGCCGGCGCGCAG
>DATACV010000196.1:0-4010 GCA_036258875.1 Rubrobacteraceae bacterium | reverse complement strand
GAATCCTCCCTCTGGATCAGCAACGCTTCATCCAGTTGCTGGCGCGAGATCCTGCCCTCCGAGACGAGGATCTCACCGAGCTCGCCGCCACCGGGACCCGGCCTCCCGACCCTCGGGGATCTCACGCGCCTGCCGTCCTCCATGCTGCGAACCCTGCCGCCTCTCCCGATGCCCGAACACGGGCGGGCGCGATGAACCGGCCCGCGCGGACAACGACTCTCTTCGGAACCTCGCGAGCGAGACTTTAGAAAGGTTTTGAGGTTCTTAGGCTCTTAGGCTTTTTGGGGCACCCTTGGCGGGGCGGGTTACCTACCCTCAATAGCTCAGAGCCTTACGCCTCAAAACCTCAACGCCTAGCTCCGCGGAAGGCGTGATCCTTGAGCATAACGCTTCAGGCCGCCACCGTCAGCGTCCAGCTCTCGCCTTGGCTTCGAGGAACTCCCGGTAGTTGCTGGTGAAGAAGTGCTCTTCGCCGTTCGCCTTGAGCACGTAGTAGAGGTAGTCCGTCTCGGCCGGGTTGATGGCGGCCTCCAGGGATTGGCGGCCGGGGCTGCATATGGGACCCGGGGGCAATCCCGTGTTCTCGTAGGTGTTATACGGGGAGTTCACCTTCAGGTCGGCTAGCGAGAGCTCTTCGCCCTGCTTGTCCAGGGCGAAGTGGACGCTGGCGTCGATCTGGAGTGGCATATCCTTGTGGATGCGGTTGTAGATCACCGACGCGACCAGCGGGCGCTCTTCGGGCAAAGAGGCCTCCTTCTCGATGAGCGAGGCCACGGTGACGAGCTCGTACTCGGTAAGGTCCAGCCTCTCCCTGGCCCCGGAGACGTCGAGGGTCTCGGTCTCCATGAGGTACTGCTCAAGCATGCGGGTCACCATCTGCTGCGCCGTGGTGCCTTTCTCGAACTCGTACTGCTTGGGGAACAGGAAGCCCTCGGTGGTCTTTATGGCCGGGTCTTCCAGGAAACCGTACCCGTAGTCCGTCCTCTTCGCCGCCTCCTCGAACTTGGCGGCACGGATGTCGCTCTGCGCGGCCACCTCCCGGGCTGTCTCTTCGAGGCTCAGGCCCTCTGGAACGGTGATCGGGAGCGTGGCCACGGCCTCTCCGGCGGTGAGCTTCCGTAGTATGACGTCGCTCTCGGCGCCGCGGGCGAAGGTGTACTCCCCGGTCTTTATCTCGGTCCCGTAACCGCCGACGCGGGCCTCCATCGTGAACATGAAGGCGCTCGGTATGACCCCGGCTCTCTCCAGCTTCTCGGCGACGCTGGAGAGCGTATCCCCCTGCAAGACCTCTATCGTGGCGGGCCCTGTCGGCTCCTCCTCGCCGGTCACAGCAGAGTAGACCAGGTATATGGCACCGAGGACGGCGACGACGAGCAGGATACCCAGCACGGTCGGTCCCGCGTTGGACCGTCGCTTGCGTCGGCGCTTGGCGCTGCTGGACTTCAGCGCGCTCAGCCGGGCGTCGAGCTCTTCGCGGTCGCGCCCGCTGGTACTATCGTAGCGCTTCAGAGCCCCCCCTCGACTCCAGGAATTCCTGCAACATCCGAGCCGCCGCGAGGTGGTCCACGCGCCCGCCCCTCTTTTTCCCGCCGCTAGCCTTCGTGCCGGCGACGGCCATCCGGGTGGTGAGACGCTCGTCCCACTCCACGAACCGCACGCCGGGCAGCTCTCCTCTCAAGGCGTCCAGTCTAGCCAAAACCTTGCGGGCCTGAAACCCGACCTCCCCCTTGAGCGTCTTCGGCACGCCCACCACTACCTCGGATACGCCCTCTTCTTCGACGAGTCGCCGGAGCGCCCCGGGCAGCTCTTCGCTGGGCACGACCCGGAGGGGGCTGGCGACGATTCTGTCGGGGTCGGAGAGCGCTATCCCGGTACGCACCTCTCCCAGGTCGAGGGCAGCGATACGCCCACGGGCGTGTGCCGAGGAGGGCAGGGGCTACTCCCCGTCGTTCGCGAGCCGGCGGCTCAGGATCTCGCGCACCCTGGTCAGGGCCTCCGGGATGGCCTCGGTGTTCCCACCGCCCGCCTGGGCCATCGTCGGCCCACCACCCCCGCCGCCGCCGAGCACGTCGGAGACCTCCCTGACAATGTCGCCGGCTTTGATCTTCTGGGAGACCTCGGGGTGGAGGTTGGCTACCAGGACGGCCTTGTTGTCGAGCGCCGCGGCGAGGACGACGGCCGAGGGGCCGCCGAGCCGGTTCTTGACGTCGTCGGAGATCTGGCGCAGCCCCTTCACGTCGGCGGCGACGACCTGGCCGGTGACGACCTTGGTGCCGTCGACGGCCTCGGCGCTGTCCACCAGGTCGCTCACCTCGCCTAGCCCCTCGCGCAGCGCCTGCTCCCGCGCAGCCTCGCGAGCACGTCCGACCTCCTCGCGCAGCCCGGCGACGGCCTCGGGGAGGTCGTCCAGGTCCACCCGCAGGGCTTCCGTCAGCTCCTCGGCCCTCTCGGTCGCCCGCGTGAGGTAGTACAGGGCCTCGCGTCCCGTGATGACCTCGATGCGGTAGAGGTCGGCCCCGTGCTTCCTGTTGGAGGTGATCTTGAAGGCCCCGATCTCGGCGGTCCCACGCACGTGCGTCCCGCCGCAGAGCTCGCGCGAGAAGCCGTCCACCTCGACCACCCGCACCAGGTCGCTGTACTTCTCGCCGAAGAGCATGATGGCGCCGAGGTTGCGCGCCTCCTCCAGCGTAGTCGTGTAGTAGCGGACCGGCTGATTCTCGGTTATCTTCTGCAAGCACAGCTCCTGTATGCGCCTGAGCTCGTCCTCCACCACCTTCCCGGTGTAGCGGTAGTCGAAGCGGAGCCTGTCAGGGCCGACGTAGCTCCCGGCCTGGACGACGTCCTTGCCGAGAACGGCCCTCAACGCCCAGTGGAGGATGTGCGTGGCGGTGTGGTTCGCCTCAATCTGCTGGCGGCGCACCCGGTTTATGGAGGCAGTTACGGCGTCGCCCACGACGAAGTTGCCACGCTCGATGCGTGCCCTGAGCACCTGGTAGTCGCCGGCCGGTATTGCATCGACGACCTCCAGCTGGCCACGGTCCGAGGTGATCCAACCCTCGTCCGCGACCTGCCCGCCGCCCGTCGCGTAGAAGGGGTTCTCCTCCAGGACGACGTATAGCTCCCCCTCCGTATCCGGGACGGGCTCCAGCGCGACGATCCTGGTCTCGACCTGCTCGCGCTCGAAGCCGACGAAGCGGCTCTTGATCTCCTGCCCCCCGAACGCCGCCACAACCCGGTCGTAGCCCTGCATGGCCTCCCGCGCCCGCTCCCGCTGCTCTCTCATAGCAGCCTCGAAGCCGGCCTCATCCAGCGCGATGCCGCGCTCCGCGAGCACCTCCCGCGTCACCTCGACCGGGAACCCGTAGGTGTCGTGCAACAGGAAGGCGACCTCGCCGGGGAAGTGCCCACCGTCAAGCTTCTGGATCTCCGCCTCGAGGAGGCCCAGACCCTGCTCGTAGACCTGAACGAAACGCTCGGCCTCTCGCTCCACGGTCTCCCGGATCTGCTCCCTGTTCTCGACCAGCTCCTCGTAGTGGTCGCCCGCATAGTCGGCCACAGTCGTCGCCAGCTCGGCAAGCAACTGAACGGGACTTACCTCTCCGGAACTGCTAGGCCAGACGTGAGTCCGCATCTCCCGTGCCGCCCGGCGTATTATGCGTCTAAGCACGTATTCGCGGCCCTGGTTTCCGGGCCTGACGCCGTCGGCGATGAGGAAGGCCATGGCGCGGGCGTGATCCGCGAGGATGTAGAGGGCGCGGTCGAGGGCGGGCGAGCTGCCGCGCTCTACGCCGGCGCGCTCCTTTATACGCTCGAAGATCGTGGCGTAGACGTCCGTGTCGTAGACGGAGAGGACGTTCTGGACGGCGGCAGTCGTGCGCTCGAGGCCGAGGCCGGTATCGATGCCGGTCTTGGCGAGGGGCTTGAGGGTGCCGTCCTTGAGCTGCTCGTACTGGTTGAAGACGAGGTTCCAGATCTCCAGGAAGCGCGGGTCGCCCTCGTCGCCGCCGGGA
>DATACV010000195.1:0-4291 GCA_036258875.1 Rubrobacteraceae bacterium | reverse complement strand
CTTCAGCCAAGAAGCTGAAGGCTGAGAGCTCTAAATAATGCTGACCAGCGGCGAGAGCTTGCATTCCGCCAGGGCGTAGTCTTCGGTCGTGCGGGAGGAGCTGACCAGGTACTCGAGGCAGTTGGCCCGGCAGTCTACCTTGCCGCAGGGGATCTCGATGGTCCCGAGGTCATCCACGATGCGCACCACCGGGTCGAGGCCGTCGCCCGGTACCGCCTCCTTGTGGCGGACGTACTCACCTTCCTCGTAGTGCTCGCGCCCGTAGCGAAACACGGTCATGGGCGGATTGTACACTCGTTTGACCTGGATCACATCGAAACAGCGAGCGTGGGACATCCCTGCTAGCGCCACGCAGTATTGTAGAATCGGGCTGTGTAATACGCAACGCCCATCGATCGGGAGAATGTATGGAGACGGTAACGGTTTCCCCGAAGTTCCAGGTCGTGATCCCGCGCAAGGTCCGTGAATCCCTCGACATCCGGCCTGGGCAGAAGGTTCAGGTGATCCGTTATGAGGACCGGATCGAGCTGGTACCCGTGCGACCGGTCCGAGAGACGCGTGGTTTCCTGGAGGGCATCGACACGGAGGTGGAGCGGGATCAGGATCGCGGGTGAACGTCATCGATTCCTCCGGGTGGTTGGAGTACTTCGCCGACGGGCCCAACGCCGAATTCTTCGCCCCGGGGGTCGAGACCGTTGGGGAGCTGGTAGTCCCCTCGATCAGCGTCTACGAATTATTCAAGCGCGTGCTCCAGCAACGCGGTGAAGGCGATGCACTGCAGGCGGTCGCGGTGATGCAGCAGGGGCTGGTGGTAGACCTGGACGCGACCCTCGCTCTCAGCGCGGCCAGAATCTCCGTGAGTTCCGCATTGCCCATGACCGACAGCGTGATCCTGGCGACGGCCCGTGCTCACAACGCCACGCTATGGACCCAGGACTCGGACTTCGAAGGCATGGAAGGCGTCAGGTACGTCGAGAAGAGGTGACTAGAACGGTTTGCGAAAGGTTTTGAGGCTTCGAGGTTTTTGAGGCTCCGAGGATGGGGAGTAGGGAAAGCGCCCTGCCAAGAGCATCCCTAAAAACCTGAGAACCCAAGAACCTCTCCCTCGAAAGCTCGTACTTTTCGCAACCCGCTCTAATCGTGAGCGGCGGCAGATATCTCATCTCCTGGGCTACCCATCAAAGGAGCTTTCGGGCCCGCGTTCCTGACCCGAATAACAAGTCGGTAACAGTCCGGCAAAACCTCGGTTAAACCCCTTGATCGCAGCGGAACCCGTGTTAGTTTTGGATTGTGTGCTCATAGCACATAGATATAGATAACATTCCTTACGGAGGGGAGGTGTCCGGCCGATGAGCTTGGGCGTACTGCTGACGGAAACGGAACTAAACGGGCGGGTCTGGGCTCTGCGCCGGCGACTCGAGGTGGCGTTCGGGCGGCTCCGGGGCGGGGCGTGGCCCATCGTCCAGGCGGCGGTGGCGGCGACGGTGGCCTGGTTCATCGCGGTGACGGTGCTCGGGCACGAGCAGCCCTTCTTCGCGGCCATAGCGGCGGTCGTCTCGCTCGGCGTCGCGGTCGGGCAGGAGGGGAGGAGGGCGGCCGAGCTCGTCTTCGGGGTCGCGTGTGGGCTCGCGGTGGCGGACCTCATCGTGCTCGCCATCGGGACGGGTCCGCTCCAGATCGGGGCCGTCGTGGCCCTGGCGATGGCGGCTGCGATGCTCCTTGGAGGGGGCTCCCTGCTCATAACCGAGGCCGGGGTCTCGGCTTTGCTCGCGGTGACGCTCGAGCCTTCGACGCAGGGGCTCTCGCCCGACCGCTTCTTCGACGCGCTCGTGGGCAGCGGGATGGCGCTGGCGATCGGCGCGCTCTTCCCCAACGACCCCAGGCGGATGGTCGAGCGGGCGGCGTACCCGATCTTCGACGAGCTCATCGAGATGCTCGGGGAGACGACTGCCGCGCTGCACACGGATGACCTGAAGCTAGCGGAGCACGCGCTGGGGAAGGCGCGAGAGCTCGACGTGCGGGTGGGTGCCCTTAAGGAGGCGCTGGCCGCGGGTTACGGGACCGCGCGGCTCTCGCCGCCGCGCCGGCGGGACCTCGGGTACCTCGCCCACTACGCCTCCGTGGCGGACCAGCTGGATCTCGCGGTGCGCAACACACGGGTCCTGGCGCGGGCTGCCGTCAGCATGCTCCAAGACGACAAGCACGCACCGGAGGTGCTCTCCGAGGCCCTCCTGGACCTGGCCCGCGCCGTCGAGACCCTCGGTGTCTACCTCCAGAGGTCGGACCATCTCGACACCCGGCACTTCGCGCTGAAGGCCGCCGAGGAGGCGACCGCCGCGCTCAAGGAGACCAACGACCTGGAGACCAGCGTGCTCGTCGGCCAGGTCCGGTCCACGGCCATGGACCTCCTGCGGGCCTCCGGCATGGACTCCGACGACTCGCTGCACGCCCTCCGGCAGGCGGCCAACCACGCCTGGGAGGAGCCCACCGTACGGTAAACGACGGGTCGGCTACAATCCCCAACGGTCGGGATGTCCGTCTTCGAGCGAGTCGTCGCGGAACGCGAGGCCCGCGACGACGCGGGAGGGGTAGGCTGAGGTGGAGGGCTTGCGCGGAAAGGTGGCGCTGGTCACGGGGGCGAGCCGGCGGCGGGGGATAGGGACGGCGATCTGCCGCGCGCTCGCCGCAGAGGGAGCAGACGTCTTCTTCACGTACTGGGTCCCCTTCGACCGGACCCAGCCCGTGGGAGGGGAGCCAGGGTTCCCGGCCGAGCTCGAGGAGGAGCTGCGCGGCAGGGGAGTCCGGGCCGAGAGCATGGAGATCGACCTGTCGCTGCCGGACTCCCCGGAGAAGCTCCTGGACGAGGTGGCCGAGAGCCTCGGCGAGCCCTCCATCCTGGTGAACAACGCGGCGTACTCGACCCGCGACGGCTTCGAGAGGCTCGACGCCGCGACGCTCGACGCGCACTACGCGGTTAACGTGCGGGCAACGGCGCTGCTGAGCGTCGGGTTCGCGCGGCGATACGGGGGAGGGTTAGGGGGCAGGATCGTCAACCTCACCTCGGGGCAGTCGCTCGGGCCGATGATAGGGGAGATCGCCTACGCCGCGACCAAGGGCGCCATCGAGGCCCTCACCGTCACGCTCGCGGCCGAGGTCGGGCACAGGGGCATCACCGTCAACGCCGTTAACCCCGGCCCCACTGACACAGGCTGGATGACCGAGGAGCTCGAGCGCGAGCTCGCGCCGAAGTTCGCCCTCGGCAGGCTCGGTGAGCCCGAGGACGCGGCGAGGCTCGTGGCGTTTCTCGCGAGCGAGGAGGCGGCCTGGATCACCGGCCAGGTCATCCACTCCGAGGGCGGCTTCCTGCGCCGATGAGCCCGCAGAACCTCGACCGGCCGGGCATCTTCCGGCTGATGTCTTAGAATACGACGACCATGGAACCCGCCGGTCCATTCTGGAAGCTCCGCTACCGCCAGCAGAGAGGCTTGGTCGAGGACCACGACCCTGAGCTCGAAGCCCCGGTCAAGGGTCCGCTCTTCCCGCGTCCGGTGTTTCTCGCCCTGCTCGTCGTCTTCGGCGTCGCCGTCATGCTCACCATCGACTGGTTCGCGCTGCTGCTCCTCAACGTCGAGGGCGTCCGCCTGCAGATGGGTCCCCTGAACACGCTGCGCGTCACCGCCGCTCTCATGGCGGGCATAGCCATACCCTCGGTCCTGCTCATGATCCACTACCGCCGCATCTACTCCTACATCTCCGAGGAGAACATCTTCTTCGCCATCGCCTTCTCGCTCTCGTTCGTGTTGGGCTTCCCGTGCGGTCTGGTAGGTTTATTTGGATAGCTCTCAGCGGTCAGCCATCAGCTTTCAGCAATAGTCTGGAGGTCGCGACCGAACATCGTACCGGCTACCATCCCCGTATGGAGCTCCACGTCACGACAAGAGCGTCGCTAACCCGAGAAAAGCTGACCGCTGAAAGCTGACCGCTGAAAGCTGATGGCTGAAAGCTATATACGATTCGAGCGCGAGATGTCCGGCCCTAACGAGGTCTTCGCGTCCGACGGACACGCCTTTCCGGTCTACCGGCCGGTGCTCGAGGAGATGGAGAGGATGGGAGCGGGGGAGTTGGAGCGGAGGGTTCGCCGCGCCCACGGGCGTATGCTCGAGGAGCAGCTCAGGGTCGGGGTCTCGGACGGCGACAGGACGCACCCGACCGACTACTTCCCCCGCGTCATCCCCGCCCCGGACTGGGAGACGCTCGAGCGCGGCCTCGCCCAGCGCATGCTCGCCATAAA